>JAAYVN010000033.1 GCA_012517155.1 Ignavibacteriales bacterium
ATTCAGTTCCCACCATGCCATATTACCTACCTTCATGGGAAGTTCAAGTCGCTTTGAATATCTGATAATTTTATCTTGTGCTTTCTTCTTCTCCGTTATGTCATCGAATATTACACAGAATCTTTCCGTTGTATTCCACGGTCGGTATGCATTCACGTTTAGATACTTATTCATTCCGCTATGATACATCTCAAATTCCTTGGTCACCCCTTGCATTGCAACTTCTCCGAAATTCTTGCACCAGACATTATCTACTTCTGGAAATAGCTCTTTGTTTGTCTTTCCTTGAATATCACCAAATGAAAAACCTGCCATTCTCTCAAACGCATCATTCACATATTCAAAACTAAATGTCCCAAAATCCCCGGTCTCATCATACACCGTCTTGAATACTGCAAAAGCACTCGACATGCTCTTGAAAAGCCACCTGAGTTCAGATTCATTTTGCTTCAATTGATGAGTACGTTGCTCTATTATCCTTTCAAGATCTACATTTCGCCGGTTTATAAATAGTACTAAAAATACTAAAATTGCAGTTATACTCATCCCTGCAATAATAGTGAACAAGTATGCATTATTCTGATAATAATCTGTAAATACATTGCTTGCTCTTGCAACCATCATATATGTGTTACCAAAAACAAATAAAGGATAACTGAACGAAAGTTCACCAAGCGATACTAAGCTGAATTTTTCAATTTTTTTATGAATCAGAATGTTGCTCGTTTCATCCGTAGATAAAATATACCTTTCTGGAGAGTTAGGATAAGTCTGGAAAAAATCTATCTCTGAAAAAGCATTCCCCTCATTTACCGAATATAAATCCCCTCTTAAAAACTTTTCTGTATGCAATATTCCTACCGCAAAACCAAGTAATTCATTCTCTCTCGATGTTTGAGAATAGACCGGCTTAACCGCTATTATCAATTGTAAATTTTTACTGCTTACATATTTGACTGAAGGATCAACCTCATTTGTTTGCTTGGTTTCAATTCCCTTTTTAATCGCACGCATAAAATATGGATCAGAGTTAAGGTCCGTCCCTAGTAAAGCCTGCATCTCCCCCACCGGCTCCAGAAACATCAAAGGAAATTTTATCTTCTCAAGTGGTAAATTTGGATCACACTTGAAAGCTTCTTTGTCCCAGACTTTCTCTTTGCTGAAACCTGCCTTTTGATCTGCTTGCCTGGTTCCTTCCGGTATTTCGTTCGATACTGCCGGAGCCCATCCCATCATGACCTTTGACGCATTTGCTCCGGCTACTGAACTTATCATTGACTTGAATTCTTTTTCCGATATATTATCGGAAGAAGCAAAATAGCTTACTAACATCTTGAAACCGTAATCTCTTATCCCCCTGAAATCATTGCTGATGTTCATTATTTCCTTGCCGGAAACTGTCGCAAACACCTTATCCCTGTCAATATTTTCTTTCTGATAAAGAATAAGTGCGGTGATCAGTGTAATTAATATGCCGATTATTGCAACTGTCAATGCTTCTGTGTACTTAGCCCATCTGTATTTCAATAAAAGATTTCGCTGGTATGCATCCAGCAGTAGGTTAATTGCTAGTAGTATAATTGTCAAAAGCAAAACAATAATTGCTGCTGTGCTTTTCTGATAATGAATCTTTGCCCGCCATTCATCCGCATCTATATCCACACCTAGCATTATCAGCACTTCATCTGTTGCAGGATCAAAAACCGGTGATATTGCGGAGACGAATTCACCATACTCATCCGTTGTTGGACCCTCTGTAAATGGTTTCCCTGATACAAAACTCTCGTATAATTCTTTTGAGGGTGTTTCATATGTCGTCCCCGGGGGCGTTGAGTAAGGATCATCTGAAGGAATGCTCTCGGGTCCGAATAATACTGAACCATCCGAAAAGAGTTTCATTGTATATATATTTTCCAACCCCAAGGCTTTGGAATACGTCACCAGTTGATCCCGCATTCTGATATATGCCGGCTTCTTTAAATCATTTTCGGAAAATGAAAGTTGCATCACATGCGATGGATTTATTGACTGGGCTAGGGCATTAGTCTGCCTTTGTAAATTAAACCTCATCTTTCCGTCTATCAGATCAGCCTGCCAGTCAATAATATACAGTCCTCCGGTGAACAGTACTAAGATTATTGTCCATGACGCAATTCTGAATGCTGGTGAATTCTTTGCAGTCTTTAAAAAGTTTATAACTGCAATTACTACAAATACCGCTATATATGAATAATCAATATAATCCATGTTTATAATTTACAAAAAGATTTCCAAAAATAGAACAGTGGGCAATAATCTTTTTTAATTCACAAATTGTATGAAAAATTGAAAAAATAACCTCTCGGATTCTCCTCCTTCTGATTTCTGGTTGTAATTCATCAAAATTTCCCTTACTCGTCCCTAAATCCTCCCCCTCCAACCCCTCTCCCTTCGATATGAATACGTAGTGAATACGTAGTGAATACGTACTGAATACGTACTGAATACGTACTTAACTCGATTAAACTCCCATTTTACTCCCCTGTTCTTGCTCCACTTATGCATTGCCCCTCTTTCCCCCGGAAATGTGCATAACCGTGCAAAAACTTAAGTTATTTTTTTTCACTATTTATTTAAGGATTAGGTATATTTGTAATCCAAAAAAAAAATAACGGAATTTTAATGAAAAAATTAAATCTTGGTTGCGGAAATGACATCAGGGAAGGATATACCAATCTTGACATAGTTGATTACGGCGGAAATTTGATACATGATATTACCTCTTTCCCCTACCCCTTTGAAGATAATACCTTCGACGAGATTTTTTGCTCCCATATACTCGAGCATCTTAACGATTTTCATAAAACAGTATCCGAACTCTACCGGATTAGCAAACCAAACGCAACTATCATTGTTTATGCCCCATTCTTTCTCAATACCAAGTACTTTGGCGAACCCGACCATAAAATTCCCTTCTCAATTCGCACATTCGATAACTATGAGTATATCGGAAATCGCAAACTCAAATTCTATGAAAAATGGAAACTCAATCATAGGACAAACTACCGCGGTAAAGCTCAGTTCGAAATATTGGAGAAAAAATTTATCACCTCCCATTTTGCCCTCCTGAAATGGATGGACCATCTCTTGAATATTGAACCTGTTATGTATGAACGTTTTCTGGCCGGAATCTTCTCACCCGAAGAAGTTTTCTTCAGACTAAGGGTCGTTAAAGAATAGGTGCTTCCATTATGAAAAAGTTTCAACTGGTCTCCAATTATAAACCCTCAGGGGATCAACCCAACGCAATCAGACAGCTTATCCAAGGCATCGAATCCGGTGATAAGTTCCAAACCTTGCTGGGTGTTACTGGCAGCGGAAAAACCTTCACAATCTCAAACGTTATAGCACAGACCAACCGCCCCACTTTAATAATTTCTCATAATAAAACTTTGGCCGCTCAGCTCTATTCTGAATTCAAATCTTTTTTTCCTGAAAATTCGGTTGAATTTTTTATTAGCTACTACGACTACTATCAGCCCGAAGCTTACGTTGTCTCAAGTGATTTATATATAGAAAAGGATTTTTCCGTCAATGAGGAAATTGACCGCCTCCGCCTAAAAGCCACCACCTCCCTCATCGAAGGTCGGCGGGATGTTATTATTGTCGCTAGCGTTAGCTGTATCTACGGTATCGGCGCACCTCAGCAGTTTGCAGATCAAATAATATTTATTAACAAGAACGACTCCCTCCCCAAAAAAAAATTGATGCGCAATCTTTCTGACATTTTCTATAACAGAAATGATGCCGATTTCAAAAGAGGCACCTTCCGCTCCAGAGGCGATGTCCTCGAAATAATCCCCGCCTTTCAGTACGAAGAAGCTATTCGCCTTGAATACTGGGGTGACGAAATTGAAAAAATCTCCCTGATCGACTCGGTTACCGGTGACCTTATTCGTGAACTCGACTCCACCGCTATCTACCCTGCTAAGTACTATGTCTCCGATCCGCTTAGCATAAACAAAGCTATTCTTCGGATCGAAGCCGAACTGGACCAAAGATTAAAAGAACTTAGAAATAACGAAAAGTTCCTCGAAGCACAGAGACTTGAACAACGTACCAGATTTGATATCGAAATGATGAAAGAGATCGGTTATTGCTCCGGAATAGAAAATTACTCCCGTCATATCGACAACCGCGAACCAGGCAGCAGACCCTACTGCTTGTTCGATTACTTCCCAGACGACTTGCTGGTTATCATCGACGAATCTCACGTCACAATTCCCCAAATCCGCGGAATGTATAACGGCGACCGCGCTAGAAAATCTGTCCTCGTTGAATATGGCTTCCGTCTCCCGTCAGCTCTCGATAACCGCCCTATGAAATATGAAGAGTTTTACAATATGCTCAATCAGGTGATTTTCGTTAGTGCAACTCCGGGTGATTATGAACTCGAAAAATCTGAAGGCGTTATTGTCGAACAAATTATTCGCCCCACCGGACTGGTGGACCCCGAAGTCTCCGTACGTCCAATTAAAGGCCAGATTGATGACCTTATCGGCGAGATTCGAACCCGTGCGGTTCGTGGTGGGAGAGTCCTTGTTACTACCCTCACAAAAAAAATGGCGGAGGATTTGTCCGACTACCTCGATAAGATAAAAATACGTGTGCGATATATCCATAGCGATATTGACGCACTCGAAAGAGTTGAAATCCTTAGAGACCTTAGATTAGGTGACTTTGATGTCCTGGTTGGTGTTAACCTGCTTCGAGAAGGATTGGACCTCCCGGAAGTCTCCCTCGTCGCGATTATAGATGCTGATAAAGAAGGCTTCCTCCGTAGCGAAAGATCTCTTATGCAAACTGCAGGACGAACTGCCCGAAACGTCAATGGCATGGTTATCATGTACGCGGATAAAATGACCGATTCAATGAAAAAAATGATTTCCGAAACAAACCGCAGACGAAAACTCCAGATCGAATACAACCGCGTAAACAATATTACCCCGCAAACAATCTATAAAAGCTATGAGGAAATCCTCCTCTCTACCTCAATTGCAGATGTCCGCAAGAAAGATGACGAAAAACCGGATTATGGATTGCTTAAAGTTGCCGAACCGGTTATGAAATATATGTCCGACGATGAGAAAAAAGACCTTGTCAGCCAGATGACTGAGGAAATGTACAAAGCTGCAAAAGACATGGAATTTGAAAAGGCCGCCTCCCTTCGTGACGAAATCGAAAAATTAAAGAAACATCTTAAAATAAAGTAACCTCTGGCCCCATCCTCTTAAACCACCTAAATTCTCCTCTTTTCCTGTTTTTTTTCCTTTTCCTCGAAAATTCGCCTTAAATTATGTGAAATAAATAAAATTAGTGATTTTCAGCACTATTTTTTTACCATTTATCCATTTTTTCTTGATTTTTATTCAAGTTTAATTATTTTAGCAAGTAAGGAAAGGAGAAATTTGTGAACTTTTTTTCCCCATTTCCCGTCTAATTATAAAATTTAAAAGGATCGTCTCCTTTTGAACAGTTTGTCTAAAGGAATTATTTTAATCACTTTTTTGTTAACAATATAAAGGAAACCGCGTATAGCATAACTGATACTGATTTAACCAACAGTGATCACTAGCAACAAACGAAAGGATGTGTACTATGAAACAAGTAGTAGCAAAAATCAACAACCCTCTGTCTGATTTAATCAGTGATGAAGTTTATGAAATTTTATTCACTCACGGTTTGATTGACGAAAAATCCGTAAGAGATTATCAGATTAGAAAAAAGTTCAAACAACTTAGATCAAACAAAATTAGTGCGGGTGATGCAATTGACAGTATCCGTGAAGAGTATCCTTATCTCCAGTTCGACACGATACGCAAAATTGTTTATCAGATACATAAATAAAATTTAATTTTTTTTTGATAAACACTTGCCTGATAAAAAAAAATGTTTTATATTTGGAATGTCTTTCTCACAGGTTTCTCCCCTGGCCTGTGAGTTGAATAAGACGGCCCAGTGCTCCCCCAGCACTGGGTTTTTTTATATTTAACGGAGCTTAATAAATGGCAAAAATAGAAAAGAAAAAAACAACCAAGTCATTAAAAAAATCCTTAGTCTCCCCTTTTAACATTTACTGGGATTCCAGAAATTATATCCTTCTGATTGCCGGCGTGGTTATTGGCGCAATTGGATTTGTTTTTATGACTGTTAATCCTTGGGATAGCACTGAATCTCTTTTTATCTCCCCCATTCTGTTGTTTGTAGCTTATTTCCTTATCTTCCCTCTCTCTATTCTCTTAAAGAAAAAAGAAGAAAATAACAACAAGGAATCCTGAAGTGCTCCTCGCTAAAGTGAGGGGAAACATCGTTTCCACACAGAAAAACAAGGAACTCATTGGTCATAAATTGATGGTTGTCCGTCAGATTGACCTCGACGGAAAATTTATGAACAATACTGACATTGTGGCACTTGACCTCATAGACTCAGGTCAGGGAGATACAGTACTGATTGTCCAGGAAGGGGATGCTGTTCAGCAGATACTCGGTCATAAACGGGCTCCCGTTCATACCATAATTGTTGCCAACGTAGATAAAATTGACTCTCCACTAAAGTGATTTAACCTTGCATTCCTTATCTGTTCCTGATATCGCCGTTCTGAAATTACTCCTCTCGGTAGAAGGCATTGGTCCGGCAAGGGTCAGACTACTGAAAAACGGCCTCTCTTCTTTTCAGAATATATTAAACGCTGATAAAATCGCCCTCGTTTCCATTAATGGAATTAATGAGTCGGTAGCCGAAGCAGTTATCGCGGCTAAAAAAGATTTTCCGGAATATGAGGACAAAGTCAACCAGGAACTCCTTCGTCTTAGCAATCTTGGAGGAGAGATAATCAGCTTGTGGGATGACAAATATCCCGACCTTCTTAAAAAAATCTATGACCCCCCAATACTTCTTTATGTGCTTGGTGAAATGACCGAACAGGATTACTATAGCCTCGCGGTTGTCGGAACAAGAATCCCCACTAACTACGGCAAGATTATGACTGAGAAACTTGTCACCGGAATCTGTGAAAAAGGAATGACGGTTGTTAGCGGTCTGGCACGCGGTATTGATACTGTCGCCCATTCCACCACGCTTAAATTCGGAGGAAGAACAATCGCCGTGCTTGGATGCGGAGTTGATGTTCACTATCCCCCCGAGAACCGGAAGTTTTATGAAGAAATCCCCCGCGTTGGTGCGGTCGTCTCGGAATATGAACTGGGTACTTCTCCGGATGCGGTTAATTTTCCAAGAAGAAATCGGATAATCTCGGGACTCTCCCTGGGCACTCTGGTTATCGAAACCCGGGAAAATGGCGGAGCTATGCAAACTGCCCATTTTGCTCTTGAACAAAACCGGGAAATATTTGCTCTCCCGGGAAATGTCAATATCCATCAGTCCGAGGGGACCAACAGGTTGATTAAAGAGAGTAAGGCAAAGCTGGTACAGGACGTAAACGATATTTATGAAGAACTCGCATACAAAATTCAACCCCTCCTCAATAAAGAAAACCGTGTTAAACCCAAAGTAGATTTGAATATGTTCCAGGAAAAGATTCTCGAAGCTCTTGGAAATGAACAGGTGCATATTGATATCATAGCAAAAAAAACCGGTTTCTCAACCGCCGATTGTCTTTTTCACCTCCTGACTCTTGAGATGGAAGGTCTGGTTAAACAACTCCCCGGCACTCACTTTATTGCCTACTGATTTTATCTCATTAAACTCAGTACTTCTTCTTTTTCCACAACGCCTTTAACCGCTCTTTAAGATTTTTCTCCTGTCCTAGCTCTGTCGGTTTATAATACTGAGTTCCTTCAAGTTCCTTGGGAAAGTAGTTTTCTTCTACAAAATGCCCGTCGAAATTATGCGCATACTTATAATCCTTTCCATAACCAAACGCCTTCATTAACCCTGTCGGCGCATTGCGTAAATGTAACGGAACTGGATAAAGCGGTTTATTGCGCACATCGGAAAAAGCCCCCTCCATTGCGGCATAGGATGCATTGCTTTTTGGTGAGGACGCCAGATATGTTACACACTGAGCAAGTATAATCCGCGCTTCGGGCATTCCAATCTGGTGGATTGCTGAGAAAGCCGCCTCCGCAAGTACAAGCCCGTTCGGTGATGCATTACCAATATCCTCGGAAGCAAGTATTATCAGTCTCCTCGCTATGAACAGCGGATCTTCTCCCCCGTCCAGCATTCTTGCCATCCAGTATAATGCGGCATCCGGATCACTCCCGCGCACGCTCTTGATAAATGCCGATATTATGTTGTAATGCTCTTCCCCCGCTTTGTCATAAATTAAATTCTTTGCCTGTATTACGTTCTCGATTATCTCTTTCGAAATAATGATCTGCTCTTTATCCTGCTCCTGGATTACGCATGCCTCCAGTGTGTTAAGCAGAATTCTTGCGTCTCCCCCCGACACATAATAAAGAAATTCCTTGTCGGCGATTTCAATCTCCAGCTTTTTCAGCTCCTCATCCCTCGAAAGCGCATCGTGAAGAATTTTCTCCAGACAGTTGACGTCCAGTTCGTTTAACTTATAAGTACGCATTCTGGATCTTAGTGCCGGGATGATCTCGAAGGATGGATTTTCAGTGGTTGCCCCTATCAAAGTAAGTATGCCTGACTCAACAGAATTAAGCAGTGCGTCCTGCTGAGATTTATTGAACCTGTGTATCTCATCAATAAATAAAATCGTCCGTTTGTTGTATGCACGGTTCTCTTTGGCTATGGCGATTATTTCCCGTATTTCCTTAACCCCGGAAGAGACTGCATTGATCTGGAAAAATTCTGAACGCGTCTTCTCTGCAATAAGTCTGGCAATTGTTGTCTTCCCGGTCCCGGGAGGTCCCCAAAGTGAGAAAGAAGTTACCGCATCCTTCTCGATCATGAGTCTTATCGGTTTCCCTGTTCCCAGCAGATGTTCCTGTCCGTGAAAATCTTCAAGCTCTTTTGGACGCACTCTTTCTGCCAGCGGAATAAGGTTTGAATAAACTCCCATCGCTCTACTTCTTTTCCACTCTGATTATTCTTTCGTTCGGCCGGCTCATGTTGAACTTCTCTCGTGCTAGTTTCTCAATTTTGGCAGGCTCTTTCCTCTGCAGCGAATCAATCTCGTTCTCAAGTCTTTTATTCATTTCCCCTATCTCCAGGGTGTCCTTCTCGAGTTGTTCCTTTTCCCCCTTTACCTTCAGGTATTTGATGTACCCGGACTGATTAAAAACAATAAAGAAAACCGCTATCGCCACGGCAATTATGAAAATTATCAGAAACCAGGGTTTTCCTTTTTTATCTGTTTTACTTCTTACCGTTGCCATTTAACGAATTTAAAATAATTCTTTCTATTAACTCCGTGAATGATATTCCCGCAACTTTAGCCATCTTGGGAAGCAGACTGGTTGAGGTCATTCCGGGAAGTGTGTTTACTTCAAAACAGACATAACTCCCATCTGGTCTGAGCTTGAAATCAACCCGGCCATAATTCTTGCATCCCAGCGAATTGTAAGCAAGGAGGGCCTGATCCCTGAGTTGATTTGCGGTTTCCCTGGGAATTTCCGCAGGAACAATGTACTCGCTCATACCGTGTGTATATTTGCACTCATAATCGTAAAGTTCGTGCTTGGGCTTTATTTCTAGCACCGGAAGCGGTGTTCCGTCCAGTATCCCGACTGTAAGTTCCCTGCCGGGTACGAATGTCTCAATAATCGTGGTATCAGAAAAAGAGAAGGAAAAATCCAGAGCTTTTTTAATCTCTTCCGCACGCTTGCAGATTGTCAGTCCGAATGTACTCCCCTGATCATTTGGTTTTACAACCGCCGGGTATCCTATCTCTTCTTCAATTCTACTCATAACCTGCTGAAGATCATACTTCCCCGAAACTATTGTAAATCCATTGTGTACATGAATTCCGTTCTGACGGAAAATAGTTTTGGACATCCCCTTGTCCATTGCCAAAGCACTTGCAAGCACTCCCGATCCGGTATATCGGATATCCTGAATTTCCAGCAGTGACTGCAAAGTCCCGTCCTCTCCCCACTTCCCGTGCAACCCGATAAAAGCAAGATCAACATCCTTCAGAAAATCCAGTCCCATTGCCGCTGTGTAGTTTTTGTGGGATATTTCTTCCCCCTTGTCCTCTCCAAAATAATCCCCAACGTCAGCGTGCTGCTTCAATCCGAGCGCAGGATCCACCGGCATTACTTCATGCCCTGATTCATTAAGGGTTTGGTAAATGGATTTCGAAGACAGCTTTGATACCGGTCTTTCCGGCGAGGCGCCTCCGGTAAACAGCGCTATTTTTAATTTATTCATTTCCGCTCTCTAAAATTTATTCTTCTCGTGAAGTTTAATTCCGTAAACTTTTTCCGCTGCTGAGTATAATTTATTAAGATCTTCTCTGCTCAGCTGCCTTACAGTCCCCAAAGTGCGTGCTATGGTCAGGCTCTGCGCATAGTGTTCAAGTTTTTCCATTCTGTAAAATGCCTCTTTCAGGTTTTTGCCCACCGTAACGGCACCGTGATTTTCGAGCAGAAAAACATTTGCAAACTCGATATATTGGGAGAGGCTTTCTGCCAGTTCATCCGTTGAAGGGGTGGCATAGCGGCATAGCGGTATCCTTCCTATTGTCAGAACCACCTCAGGAAATACCGGGATATCCAGTGTGTTTCCCGTTGTTGCGAATGCAGTAGCGTGCAGAGGATGGCAATGGATTACTGCGTTAACATCCTTCCGCATTTTATAAATATACCTGTGCATCCTGAACTCGGTCGATGCTTTCCCCTGTCCCATTACCAGATTCCCGTCAGGATCGCAGGCTATTATATCCTTTTCCTCGACTTCCCCTTTTGATATTCCGGAACGCGTTATCAGCAGTACATTCTCTGAAAAACGAACAGATAAATTCCCGTCAGTAGCAGCTGTGAATCCATGCTCATAGACTTTGCGGGAATATTTTTTTAAGTCCGTCTTAAGCGACATTTGGTTTCCAGCTCCTCCATGAGTTTCATAACCGCCAGTCCGTCTTCTCCCGTAACGGTGGCATCCTGATTTCTCATGAATGAATGATTTACACTTCTCAAAAGTTTATTCTGTTTGTTCCCTCTTTTGCGGAATGCTTTTCTTGCCTCGCCTTCCAGCAGTAATGTCATTTTTGCGGAGTAGGGAAACTTCCCCGCTATCAGATTATCTATGCTTATCGAGCCTTTGGTACCGGTAAGTTCCAGCCGGTTAAAAGCCCGTGGAGTACAAAACGCAACATTGAAATACCCGTAATGCCCCTTCTCAAATTTTACTATTCCCGCAGCAAAGTCATCCACCTCGGTTTTATAAATAAGATTCTCATTGCAGCCGTGTATTTCTTTTATCTCTCCCCCCAGATATCTGAACAGATCAAGCACATGCGGGGCAAGATCCAGCATAGCTCCCCCCCCATATTCTTTTTTATACCTGAAATTATCTCCCGGCAGGAAATTAGTTGCAAACTGTCCCTGTATATTCACGAGTGTCCCGATCATTCCCCCCTCTATAATTTCCTTCAACTTCATGGTCAAAGGATGGAACCGGTACACAAGGTTAACTGCCAGATGCACATTGTGTTCGCGGCATACCCTGACCATCTCCTCGGCTTCCGCAGCGGTCACACTCAGCGGCTTGTCGCACAAAATATGCTTCCCTGCTTTAGCCGCAAGAATAACCTGCCTGTAATGGTCGGAATTCTTACTGCCTATATACACAGCATCAATTCCTGAACCAAGAAATTCCCGAAAATCCGAATAATGGTTTGGAATGAAGTATTTCCCCGCAACCGATTTTGCCCTTTGCGGATTACTGCTGTATAACGATTCAACCTTAATCCGTCTTATCAGCAGCATATTGGGAATAATAGACTGTTCCGAAAATGATCCAAGCCCCACCACACCCCACTTTAATCGTTTGTTCGTTTTTTTCTTTCGGATTTTTAACATGATATTATTTATTTAGTAACAAAAAAATTGTTCTTGTCTAACTTTAATTTCGCCATGAGTCTTTTTATCGGTGCCGTGTTCTGCATTACGTAAAAATGAATGCTTGGGGCTCCTTTTTCAAGCAATTCTGTTACCTGTTTTGCTGCCCAGTTAACGCCGATTTCCATAGTGTGTTCCGGACGTGCTTCCATCACCTCGTCAACTAGTTCATCCGGAATATTGATAAAGAAATTGCGGGGTATATTTGTCAGGTGCGGCTTGATAGTAATTATTTTAAGCCCGGGTATTACCGGCGCCCCGATCCCCTCAGCTCTGCACATCTCCAGATAGTTGAAATAATGTTTGTTGTCGTAAAACATCTGCGTAACAATATAGTCCGCCCCGGCTTCTATTTTCATCTTTGTGTATTTAACGTCGGTCTTTAGGCTTGGAGCTTCAAAGTGCTTTTCCGGATAACCCGAAACCCCGATGCAGAAATTCGTCGGGAAAGCATCCAGCAGATTTTCCTCTAGATAGTGCCCATTGTTCATTGCCTTGACCTGTTTCACCAGGTCGAGCGCATAGTAATTAGCACTTCTTCCCGCCGGCACCGGTTTAGTAAATCCGCTGTCGTCTCCTCTTATCGCAAGAATATTCTCTATCCCCAGATAGTTTAATTCAATAAGAAAATCTTCCGTCTCCTCACGGGTGAAATTCTTGCAGAGCAAATGCGGCACAGCGTCAATATTGTACTTGTTCTGAATTAGCGCGCAGATACCCAGCGTTCCCGGACGCTTTCTTATTACTTTTTTCTTTATTCCGGAACTTGTTTCCTCATAAATCACTTCCGCCGCATGACTGGTGATGTCGATAAAAGGGGGATTGTACTTCGACAAATCGTCTATTACCTGTAAAATGGATTTCATATCCCCCCCTCTTTTCGGAGGGATAATTTCAAAACTGATAAAAGGTTCTTTCGCCTTCTCTAAATGTTCAATAACTTTCATTGGTCTTCATATATTTCTATAACGTGATCTCAAATTTAACAAAATAATAACAAATATCCCTCTTATCCGTTTCCTTGCCGTCAAGCTAAACTCGCTTGTATTGAGAACTCCCCTCAATTTATTATATTGGTTTTATAATTTAACCCTTCATGCAATATGAAAAAAGATGTGCAAAAAGCCGGGCGCTGTTTCGAAGAAGCTGAAAGACTCCTCATGGAAGGAGTGTACCTTAAAGCCATCAGGCAGTTTACCAAAGCAATATCAATCAATCCCCGCTTCGCCGAAGCACTCTATAACCGTGCACTGGCATACTATTTTTTGAAAGATTTTAAAAGTGCAATTCCCGACCTCACCGCGGCAATAGAGAGCAATCACTTGTACAAGGATGCATATATGCAAAGAGGCATCTGCTATTTTTCCCTTTCCGGGTATTCGGATGCCCTCGCTGATTTCAACAAGGCAATAGAACTCGATCCTGCTTCGCTTACCTTATTTGAATTAAGGGGAGTGGTAAAATTTCATCTTCGTGATTATGCCGGTGCTGTTTCGGACTATGACGTCGCCCTTTCCAAACCGGGTTATTCAACAGACCTTTATTACTTTCGCGGGAATGCAAATTATGAACTTGGCAGACTTGATGAAGCCAGAGCTGATTATCTTCGCGGAATTGAGGTTGGCAGCCGTCTCGCACAACAGGCTTTTGAAGATTTGTTCACATAAAACTATTCGCCAAGCACTAATTCTCCCAGCTAACCACTCTGTTATCTTCCTTGTGGCGGATATTTTCACCGTATCGTCCGCTTTCGCAGGCATGTCCATATTCTCACCCCACCGCAGGAATTAATTCATTTTATGCCATCGGCAATTCAAGTGTAAAGGTTGTCCCTTCCCCTACGTGACTTGTGAAATCAAGTTTCCCTCTAATCATTTCGGTACATTTCTTAGAGATCGCTAATCCAAGTCCGCACCCCTCAAATCCCCTTCCAATTCCTTCGCTAACCTGGCGGAAAGGTTCCCATATAATTTCCTGCTTTTCTTCAGGAATTCCGACACCGGTATCTTTAACGCTAATTATTCCCTTCCCGTTTTCCTTTTGTACGCTTACTTCAATACTTCCGCTTCTGGTAAACTTCACCGCATTTTTTAACAGATTATTCAACACTTCCTTTACATGCTTCAGGTCTGTTAAACAGAAAAGATTATCATGCCCGTCATTATAAATCAGTTCAATCCCCTTTGTCCGGGCTTGTGATGTAAACTCTTTAATCGACTCAACTACTACTGGAATAATATCACTGCTTTCCAACTTGGCGCTTTTCTCCTCAGCCTCAATTTTAGAGAACACCAGAATGTTATTCAGTGTCTCAAGAAGCCTTAACCCGCTTTCATTAATTGTTGTCGCCATTCCGTACAACTCAGAACCAGTCCGGAGATAGTCCTGAAGTATCTCCGAGTAGCCCAATATCCCTATTAATGGTGTCCGGAGTTCGTGACTCATATTCGCAAAGAAGTACGACTTCACCCTGTTCATCTCTTCAGCTTTGACTTTTGCAGCAAGCAGCTCATCCAGCATAGCCTTCTTTTCACTTATATCTTCCTTAATCGCTATAAAATTAACTATCTCCCCTTTTTCATTCTTGACCGGTGTGATAATCGCATTTTCCAAATATAGCTCACCGTTCTTTTTCTTGTTCCGGAATTCCCCTTGCCACACTTTCCCCGAAAGAATAGTATTCCAAAGCTCCTTATAAAACTTCTCATCCTGATGCCCTGATTGAAGAAACTTCGGATTTTTCCCTCTGACTTCTTCAAATGAGTATCCCGTGATCTTTGTAAAAAATGGATTTACATACTCAATGTTTCCTTCCGGATCGGTTATGATCATGCATACTGAACTTTGATCTACGGCTTGACTTAGTTTGAAAATCTCCGCTTCGGTTTTTTTCCTTTCGGTTATATCCTCATTTGTTACGATAATCCCTATGATCTCATTTCTTGAGTTTATTACAGGTAAGGCAGAGTTCAGAATTATTTTTTTGCTTCCGTCAAAACATTCGATTGCTATCTCTTCTCTTAAGGAGATTTCCCTTTTTGTAACCGCTCTTGCTGCTCCCCATTCTTCCGCTTCAATCCTTTTTCCCGAATCCAGCCACCAACCCTTATACTCATTGTAATCGTCTATCCCTACGTGTTTTATACCTCCCCATATTTTCTGCCCTTCGGGATTAGCATGTTGTATATTCCCTTCTTTATCCAGTATCCACAAACCTACCGGTATTATATTCAGAATATGTGATAATAGCTTTGTTTGATCATGAAGCTGCTTTTCATAGTTTTTTCTCTCGGTGATGTCGAACATATAACCGGTGATTTGCTGCAGATTTCCCTTCTCATCAAAAATCCCAACCACATTCTCCACAACCGTAACAGGCGCTCCGTCTTTTGCTTTGAGCAGAGTCTCTCTGTTTGCTAATTTATTTTTGTCTTTAAGTTCCTCCAGAAATGAGGTCCTGTCCACTTCTTCAAAATAAAATATTCGCGCATTAAGTCCCTTAAGTTCTTCAACAGTGTTATAACGCAACATTTGAGCAAAGGCATTATTACAATAAATAATCTCCCCGTCCGGTGTCGTTATATAATCTCCTGTCAGATCTTCGTCAAGAAAACTTCGTGATCTTATCTCAGTTTCAGCCAGTAATCTTTTCCTTCTTCTTCTTTCCATTGCATAGTTGATTGCTCTTGATAGTGTGAATTTATCAAGGTGCGATTTGGGAATTATATCAATTCCCTCTTTCAGCAGTTCCTCATTCTCTTCTTCCGATCCGCATTTATCGCAAAGTATAATGACTTCACACTTTTCCGACATACTCTTTATTTTCCTGGCTTCCTCAACTAATCCTCCCTCTTGCCATTTCAATCCGGCTATCAACACATCCGGAATATAGTTTGCCAGATGCACGAAGGCTTCATCCGGCCTTTCCACGTGAAAATAGTGAGCATTCTTGTATTTCGATATTTCTAATAATCCCTTTAATACTTCCGCATCTTTCTTTTTCTCTTCTATATATAAAATTGTGTTTACTTCTTTATTCATTATAATACTGCGTGCTTTCCATCGGAATCCTCATTTTGTCTTTCTTTCCTTGTTTAATGATCCATTTGTTAATTGTCTGAATTTAGAAATGAATGAATTTTTGACGGGAGACTATTGTACATTTCTTTTTTGTTTACAAATGCATCAGCTCCGGAAGAAAAAGACTCGATTTTGTAATCAGCCCCATCAAGAATAGTGAGTACAATAATTTTTATGTCGGGATTATTTTTTTTAAGTATCCGGGTAAGTTCAAAACCATTTATACCGGGCAGCCCGACATCAACGATTGCAATCGTGGGATTTATTTTTGGTACTTGTCCTATTGCATCTTCTCCGCTCGCGGCAAGGAATATTTCAAAATCCGGCAGCAATGCACTTAGCCACTCGGCCAGGGACATTCTCAGGTTATGATGGTCTTCAACTATTAGTAGGGTTTTATTCGTCATAAATTTTTCAAATTGTTAATGTAAAAATAGTTTTGTGAAAAAAGGAAGTTTGTAAGGTAATCCTTACATCTTTTGTAGGGGAAGTTTGACTATTTTTGGAAAGATTCCGTCTTTTGGAAGGTTGTTTTACGTAATATTATTGGGTGTGGTTTGTTTAATTACCTGCCAAGCCCTGTTCGATCGCAAATTTTATTAATGCAGAACTATCTTTAAGCCCTAATTTCTGCATTAGTCTGCTTCGGTATGTCTCCACCGTTTTTACGGAAAGGTAGAGCATCGAAGCGATTTCATTACTTGTTTTTCCTTCAGCAACCAGTTGAAGTATCTCCCTCTCCCGCGAACTTAAAGACTCTAGTGGGCTGCGTGAAGTTAAATTTTTTCTCTCGAAAATATAACTGTCTATCAGAATATCATCCACCTTGCGGGACAGATACCTGCGGTTGTTCACTGCCGCATGCACGGCATCAGCAATCTCACTCCCTGCAGATTCCTTTAAAAGATATCCGGTTGCTCCCGCATGCAGTGCCCGGTAAATATCTTCGCTGGATGCTTTCATCGAAAGAATAACGATCTTTACTTTTTTATTCTCCTCTAATATTCTCCCCGTTGCCTCAATTCCGTTCATATTTGGCATGGACACATCCATAACGATTACGTCAGCGTTGAACTCCTTGGCTTTCTTCACTGCATCCAGACCGTCCGTTGCTTCTGCAACAACCTTGATATCCCCCCTGGATTCAAGTATCAACTTTAATCCCTCTCTCAGAATTGTATGATCGTCTGCTATCAATACTCTTATGGACATTTTATCATCTCCCGACTTCAATTTTTATTGTTGTTCCCTTGCCAGGCGTCGAGGTAATCTCAAGATTCCCTCCGATAAGCTTTATTCTCTCTGCCATAGTTAGAATCCCGAAATGGATTAATTCCCCCGCCCTCTTTTCATTTGTGTCAAAGCCCCTGCCGTCATCACTAATTAAAAGTACTGTTTTTTTATTCTCCTCAGTCAGGACAACTTTAACATTCTTTGCATCTGCATGCTTGGTTATGTTATGAAGTGCCTCCTGTGCAACTCTGAAAACGGAGTACTCAACATTCACAGGCAGTCTGTAATCAAGCTCCTTCCCTTCAAATATAATGTTTATCCCTGTCCTTTCCTTAAACAAATTCAGATTCCATTTTAATGCGGCGCATAATCCGTAATCATCAAGTATTGAGGGGCGCAGTTCAACCATTATACTTCTTATCTGATCCATGGTATCATTTAGTATGGAAATCGAGTCGCTCAACCTGTCGCTAAGCTTCTTTGTATCTCCGGCAGCTATCTGGGAAAGAAGATAATTCAGATTGATGGAAAGAGCGGTAAGATTCTGACCCACCTCATCGTGCAACTGATGTGACGCAACTTTTCTCATCTGTTCTTCCGATTCAATTAAGCGAGTCATTAAAGTTCTTAATTGCTGTTCCGCTTCCTTGCTTTCAGTAATATCCTTTACAATGCCTGCCATCTTTTTCACCGTACCATCAATGTTTACCTGATGCCCCCCGGCTGCCCAGATCCATCTTATCATACCGTCAGTTCTTCTTATCCTACACTCTAATCTGAATTCGGTTTTTGTTTCAATCGCATTCAGGAAAATATTTTTTGCATATTCTCTCTCTTCGGGGATCACATGTCCAATAAATTTATCAAAAGACCATTCCGAATTGAGATCATCATATCCAAAAATTTTAGCATGTTCAGGTGTCCTGAAAGCTTTCCTATCCGCCAGGTCAATTTCCCAACCCCCCGTGTAGCTTTGTTTTAGGGCAAACTTCAGCCTCTCTTCACTCATTCTCAGTTCTGTCTCAACTGTTTTTCTTTCTGTTATATCCGAGATAATTCCGTTAAGTGCAGTCACCTTGCCATGCTCATCACGTTCCCACTGAAATCTGTCAATAATCCACCTTAATGAACCGTCCTTCTTGATTATTCTGTACTCAATTAAAGAATTGTTCAGAGATTCCCTTGCTTGCATGATTTTCGCTATCACATCATTCTTGTCTTCGGAATAGATAGTTTGTTCCCACAATCCGGGATTTGCAAGCCACTCTTCTGCTGTATATCCAAAAATATCGAATACCGCTTTATTAATATATGTCGCTTCAAGCGATTGAGGATCCACGCTGTAAACAACCTGATTCAGATTCTCTGTTAAATTCCTGTACTTGCTTTCACTCTCTCTGAGCGCTTGTAGTGCCTTGAATTGCTCTGTTATATCAATAGCCATTACAATGCGCAATTCTCTTCTTTCAGTTGTTAATCCTATCGAGGTGATTTCAACATTTATGATACTTCCGTCTTTTTTCTTGTGTCTGAATGTTCTGTCCAGTTGAGAGATTTCCGAATGGACTTTGATATTTTCTATCAGTCGGGGGATTTCTTCTGCAGGACGTATATCCTCCAATGTCATGTATAGGAATTCTTCCCTTGAATAACCATAGTTCTTTATTGCGGAAAGGTTTACGTCCACAAAGCGAAGAGTCTCCAAATCATAAACCCACATCGGATGAGGATTTAACCTGAATAGCAAAATCCCCATTTCTTCCCTATCAGCCTTACTCAGATAATCGGCAATTCCTTCAACACTATCTGTGCCTGCCGGATTATTTTTCTCCTCTTCCATGAATGTTACCTGTTTTGTTATTTCTTCACTATTTTAAATATTTACCTCAAAAGCCCGCTATCAGCTTTAAATACGATTGCTTGATTTATTTCCCTATTCCTGAATACTCCACCGAACAGTTTCTTCCGGTATAAAACAGTCTGTTTTTTTTACTGTTGTAAATAATCTCCAGATATCCCTCATCCGGCATCCATTTATCGTCATAAAGAGAACTGAACTCCGTTTTAATCACATTCCAGTTTGAATCGTACGCAAATTCAGTCCTGCAAAGCGGCACCCATTTTTCCTTCTCCCACACTTCCCCGGCTATTCCCGTCAGATTGAAAAGTGTATCATAAAAGTACGAATACTTTTCCCCGTTGTGCCATTCACCACTAGCCCCCCACTCGAATGTCTCAGTCAGCAGATTCCCCTTCCCATCATAAGTGCTCAGTATCCTGTCCGTTCCGCTCCACTCCCCGAACTCCCATTTTTCCCACCAAATCTCCGAGACCAAATTCCCCGCAGTGTCGTAATCAAAAAAATAGCGCCCCAGCTGCATCCACTTCTCCCCTTCCCAAATATCCGCATTAATTTCGGACAGCTTTCCCGCTGAACCATACCGGTACTCTGCATGCATATCATTGACCCAAGTCCCCTCCTGCCATTTTTCCCTTAACCAGGTCTGCCGAAGCCCCGTTTCTTTAAAACTATAAGAAATTCTCATAAAGTTCCGCCACCCCTCGTAGCTCATCTCCTCAATGATATAAGAATTTATCCGCCCCGGCTTATCATAAAAGAACTTTATTCGCTCATGATTTTCCCCCTCCCCCTCATCCCTGAATTGTTCCCCGTGCAGTAATCCGGCTGAATCGAATACCCAGCTCCTTTCACTCTGACACCCCGTATCGTTATCATTCCGGGATTCGAATTCCGAAATCATATTCCCCCGCAAATCGTAAGTATAAGTCCATTTCTTCTGTCCGTCGTTTATAAGCACCTTTACAGGGGCAAAAAGAGCTGCCGGTTTGGGTATCGGTTCATTATTGTGAAAGAAAGGGAGTCTGTATGCAAGGGATTTTTCCGGAAGGAATTTCAGATTCAAGCCCGTCTTTAGGGGTTGGGGAAGTTTTTTCCCCCACGACGTCTGTCCAGAAGTAAGGGACGTGCAGAAAATCAGTATCAGGATTATGGATTTTGTTATTTTCATATTCCGGTCGGTATTTGTATTTTAAAAATAGTAATTTCTTCCATATTTTCAAATCTTAAAAGCACTTTCGTAACTCTGGCGGTATGGTCTATTCCCTTGCCTATTTCCACTTTCTTTTCTAATTTGCAGATTATTTTATAACAATTTAGGTGAATTTCCCCCAAATAATGAATGTCGCAGTTCTTCTCTCCGGCGGTGTTGACAGTTCCGTGGCTCTCCGACTCCTTAAGGATCAGGGGCACAAGGTAACTGCTTTTTATCTTAAAATCTGGCTGCAGGATGAATTCTCATTCCTCGGCAACTGCCCCTGGGAGGAGGATCTGAAATTCGCTCGCGAGGTCTGCCGGCAGGCAGATGTTCCGCTTGAAACTGTGAATATGCAGGATGAGTACTGGGATAAAATCGTCTCCTACACAATCCGGGAAATCAAAAACGGCAGAACTCCTAATCCCGATATGTTCTGCAACCGGATAATTAAATTCGGACAGTTCCTGGATAAAATTGACTCCGCTTTCGAGAAAGTGGCTTCCGGGCACTATGCGAATATTGAAGAAAACAACGGCATCTTCCGGCTTAAAAGATCCCCCGATCCCGTAAAGGACCAGACTTACTTCCTCGCTTATATGACCCAAAGCCAGCTCGCCCGCGCAATGTTCCCAATCGGTTTACACAACAAAAGTGAGATTAGGGAAATCGCCGAAAAGTATAACCTCATCAATAAAAACCGTAAGGACAGCCAGGGAATATGCTTCCTCGGAAGGATTAAATTCAGCGACTTCCTGAAACAGCATCTGGGCGAACTCCCCGGCGATATTATCGAACTCGAGACGGGTAAACGCCTCGGCAGACACAAGGGCTACTACTTCTATACTATCGGGCAGCGTTCCGGACTGGGCTTGCACGGCGGACCCTGGTACGTGGTTAATAAGGATGTCCCGGCTAATATCGTCTATATCTCGCGCAATGAGGAAATAATCAACAGGGAGAAAGAAACTTTTACGGTGGCAGATTTTAACTGGATAGAAAACACTCCCCCCGATAAAAAACAACTCGGCGTCAAGATCCGGCATGGTGCAAATTTCTATCACTCCACGCTTGAATTGAACCCGGACGGCACCGGAAAGGTTGTGATTGAAAAACCTGATAAAGGAATTGCTCCCGGACAGTTTGCGGTTTTTTATGACGGCGACTACTGCCTCGGCGCCGGGGTTATTTGCTGATAATCAACTGATTTGATATGAAAGAAAAAACAGTTTTAGTACTTAAATACCTTACCGGCTTCATGTTTCTCCTCTCCGGTTTCTCCAAACTCTTCCCCATAGAACCGTTTGAACTGATAATTGTTAATCAGAAAATAATCGGCTGGGAGCTTGTCCCCTATCTCAGCAGACTGATAATCGGCTTTGAGATATTCCTCGGTTTCGCCCTGCTCCAGAGGGCTTATATTAAAAAGGTCTTTCTCCCCGCTGCGTTTTTACTGCTTGTAATATTTGACCTCCAGCTAATATACTCGATGATCTTCCATACCGCGGGGGATAACTGCGGCTGCTTCGGCGAGGTGATAAGCATGACCCCCACAGAGGCACTGATTAAAAACATAGCAGTCATGCTGGTTATTTTGTGGGTGTATAAGAATTATAAATCGGAAACTTATAAACTCCCCGTGATTGCAGGTTATCTGGTTTTCAGTTTTGCGGTGGTTCTATATATTTCCCCCATAACCGCCTACGTTCTTCCGGATAACCCGGTTGTTGTGGCGGAAAAAGATTCCCTTGCTGTGGTAGCTGACTCGATGGAAATAATTCCGGATGCCGTAAAAGATTCCGCCCTCTCCAAACCACTCATAGTAAAAAAGGAAACTCCTCCGGCAAAGGACAGTGTGGTTACCCGCTCAGTGTTTTACAAATATACTCAGTTCAGCGACGGAGTAAGGGTTAATCTCGACTCGGGAATTAAAATTGTAGTTCTTTTCAGTCTTGACTGCGAACATTGCCTGGAGACCGCCACAAAACTGAACCGGCTGCGTTCCGCCTCAAAACTTCCCCCTGTGTATGTCCTCTTCTTTGGCGAGGAGGAAATGATTCCTGGATTCTTTAATGCGGCGGGGGGTGCTTTCCCGTATAAAATCATTCCCCCGCAGGAGTTCTTTCCCCTTATAACCGCGGCTCCTCCACGACTGGTGTATTTACAGAACGGGAAAATTACCGGCGACTTTACTTCTTCAATGGATATAATCGGAGAGTTGCAGAAACTGCTTTCAAGGGATTGATAATTCCTCTGTTTCCTGAATGTCGGGGCGGGGAGATTTGAACTCCCGACCTCTTGGTCCCGAACCAAGCGCGCTAACCGGGCTGCGCTACGCCCCGAAATATTCAAAATTTGAGTCACTAATATACTCTTTATTCCTTTTTTTTCATAAATTTTTTTACATTTACTTTCGTCCGCTCATCATTTTCAATTTTCCTTTTATAACTTTTTTTTCCCAACTTCCCCCTCCCGGTTTTATCTTGGCACCATAAATAAAAATTTTTGGAAAGTTAATGATCCTTTTGTTTGTCTTTATACTCATTGCCCTCACCCCCGTCCATGCTCAGCCGGATGAGGGGAAACGGATTGAACTCCGCAAATTCGACGGCAGAATATTGATAGATGGATTAATTGATGACCACTGGGCTTTGGCTGACTCGGCGGACGATTTTATCCAGTACTCCCCCTTTAATAATAAACCTCCAAGCCAGCGGACGGTTATGAGATTCCTGGCAAACGAAACTTCCCTCTTTGCTCTGGTCATTGCCTACTCCCCTAAGGAGAGGATAACCGCCTATCCCGGAAAATTCGATGACTCCAACGGGGACGGACTTTCCCTGATGTTTGATACTTTTAACGATAAAAAAACCGCTTATAAATTCGTGGTCAGCTCATCCGGCGCACGCATGGATGCCCGTCTGCTTGATGACGCCAGAAACCGGGACTACTCCTGGGATGGCATCTGGTTCGCTGAGTCGCGCCTTTTTGACTGGGGTTACGTGGTTGAGTACGAAATTCCCTTCAAATCGCTCCAGTTCGATGAAAACGCCACTTACTGGGGACTTGATGTTGACCGCTGGCTACTTAATCCCGTGGTCGAGGATATTTACTGGAATTCCTACTCCGAAGGAGAGGGTCAAAGAATCTCCCGCTTCGGGAAACTGGTCTTCTCCGGTTTTAACCCGAAACATACCGGGCTTAGTCTTGAACTTTATCCCGTTGGTCTTTCCAAAGCCACTTATCTGCACAACGGTAAATATAAATTTGAAGTGACCGGCGGATTCGACCTCTTCTACAACCCATCCCCTAAACTTACCATCATGCAGACTGTCTATCCCGACTATGCCCAGATCGAGGCAGACCCTTATGATTTCAACATCTCTCGCTACGAAAGTTATTTCTCCGAACGCCGCCCCTTCTTCTCCGAGGGAAATGAAATTTTCAGACCTTCGGGGAAGGAGCATAACTCCGGCTTCTATTCCCCTATGGAACTTCTCTATACCCGACGCATCGGCAGAAAACTTCCGGACGGCTCCGAAGTCCCCCTGATTGCCGGCTCTAAAGTGTTCGGCAGACTCAATTCATTCGAGTACGGCGCCTTCTTCGCTCTTACGGACACAAAGGAATATTATGAGGACGATGAACTTAAAAAAGAAGAGATGGGTTACTTTTCCTCTTTCCGGCTGAAGAAAAATATCTTCGATAATTCCACCATCGGACTCCTTTATGCGGGGAAAATAACCAAAGACAATTTTCAGGGGGTCGTGGATATTGACGGTGCCTTCCGGCAGGAGAACTGGCAGTTTGCTTACCAGCTTGCCCGTTCATTCGATGGCGATCAGGGGGATTTTGCATCTTCTTTTGGCTTGCGTCACCGCGCTTCTGAATGGGGCACGCTCGTGCGGGGCAGATATATTGGCGAGAAATTCGATATCTCGCAGGTCGGATATGTCCCCTGGAAAGGAAATACGGATCTGGTTGTTCTCTCGGGTCCCAATCCCTACTACAAAACCGGTGCGCTTCAAAACCTCTTTTTCTTTCCCGGCTTTGGCGTGAATTACAACGTTGAGGATGCTTACCTCGATTATTTTATTATTCTCGGATTGAATATGAGCTTCCGCAGCAGCTGGGGCTATGAACTTACTTTCGTTGGCGGTAAGTCAAAGGACCAGAATGTAAAATATACTTCCTTCGAGGTGAGCTTTAGTTCCTGGTTCTTTACCTCCCCGAATTATCATGCCAACATCTGGGGGGGCTATTCAAAGACTTATAACTTCTCCCGCGATTATTTGTCATTCTATACCTATGGCGGATTCGCTTTTGATTATAACCTGTTCAAGGTTTTCTTCGTCGGAACAACCTTCGATACCTACATCGAGGGGGATCCTGATTATAAAGTGGAGGATGTCGTCCTTAACGCCCGCCCCTATGTCTCTTTTACCCCGGTAAATCATCTGAATTTCAGACTCTACGTGGATAACCTCTACGTCCGCTCCTCCGATAAACTCGAAAGTATGATAGTCGGATTTCTTTTTTCCTATAACTTCTCCCCTAAAAGCTGGATCTACTTCGCACTTAACGAGATACATAACCGGCAGGATGAGACTGATCCGTTCGGGAAGTTTGTGCAGCGGAAATTCATGCTGGATGAACGGGTCATGGTCTTTAAAATAAAATATCTTTACTACCTTTAAAATGAAAAACGCAGTCAAAGACTGCGTTTTTTGTGGAGCTAAGCGGGATCGAACCGCTGACCTCTTGAATGCCATTCAAGCGCTCTCCCAGCTGAGCTATAGCCCCAATTCAAACAATATTTAAAACTTTGCGTTACGCCGTTTATCCCGACTTTGTCGGGACGGTTAAGACTTCTTTCCGTTAACTAACAATTATTAAACCGTAATCCAAATATACTTAATTCCCCCCTAAAATTCAAAATTCACACACTCCTTCACCACCTCCTCCAGAGGAATATCCCTCCTCTCCTGAGTGGCTCTGATCTTAAACTCCACCTGTCCGGTCTTAAGTTTCTTCTCCCCGATAATCACCTGCACAGGCATACCCAGAAGATCCGCATCATTGAACTTCACCCCTGCGGAAACCTCACTCCTGTCGTCGAACAGCACCTCCACCCCGGCTTTCCTCAGCTCCTCATAAATCCCGTTAGCAGTTCCGGAAATAAGCTCGCTCTTCATATTAAGCGCAAGCAGATGCACCTTGTAAGGCGCAAGTTTTGTACTCCAGACAATTCCCTTTTCATCATTATGCTGTTCAATATAGCATGCAATCACCCGTTCAACCCCTATACCGTAGCTCCCCATAATAATCGGGTGCTCTTCCCCCTTCTCATCCTGGAACAACGCCCCCATCGCCTCGGAGTATTTTGTCCCCAGCTTGAAAATATGCCCCAACTCAATAGCCGTGAACACCTCCAGCGGCTTGCCGCACCTCGGACACTCCTCTCCGCTCTGTACCGTGCGCAAATCAAAAAACTCCGCCCCTGTAACATCCCTCATGAAATCAATTCCGCCGATGTGATAATCATTCTTATTCGCGCCGCTGAACATATTGTTCAAATCCTTAAGCCGCAGATCGGCAATAATCCTCCCCTCAAAACCCACCGGACCAATAGAGCCGGCATCTGCCCCCGTAATCGCCTTCAGCTCGTCCGGATGTGCAGGTCTTACACCCCCAAGCACCTTCTCCAGCTTCGTCTCATTAACCTCGTCATTCCCCGCCATAAGCACCAGCACCGGCAGACCGTCGGCAATATAAACCCTGCTCTTTGCACACTTAGTCTCATCAATCTGAAGGAACGCGCAAAGCTCGTCAATCGATTTCACATCCGGAGTGGATATCTCATAAACCTCTTTCGACTCCCCCTCCCTCTGCAGCGGTTGCACCTTTGATTTCGCCACCTCAACGTTTGCCGCATATCCGCAAGCTTCACAATAGGCAACCGTATCCTCCCCTGCGTCCGACTTCACCATGAACTCCTCCGAACCGCTCCCTCCCATTGCACCGCTCGATGCACCAACTATAAAATACTTCAGTCCGCACCGGTCGAAAATCTTCCTGTATGCCCCGTCGTGCAGGTCGTACGACTTGTTGAGATTCTCTTTACTCGAGTCAAACGAATAAGCATCCTTCATCAGGAACTGCCTCCCTCTTATGACTCCGCTTCTGGGACGCGCTTCGTTCCTGAATTTAGTCTGTATCTGATACCAGATCTGCGGCAGCTCCTTGTAGGAAGTTACCACCCTGCGCGCATGGAAAGTCATAATCTCCTCATGAGTGGGCGCCAGTACGTAATCCCGGTTCTTCACTTGAAAAAGTATATCCCCGAAAGCCTCAACCCTTCCCGTCTCTTCCCATATTTCCCTTGGATTAAGCGCCGGAAGATGAAACTCCTGCCCGCCGATAGCATCCATCTCCTCCCGGATTATATCGCTCACCTTCCTGACCACCTTGTAGCCCAGAGGAAGAAATGAATAAATCCCCGCCCCGATCGGACGGACTAACCCTGCTCTGAGCATCAGTATATGGCTCGGAGTTATGGCGTCGTTTGGTACTTCTTTAAGTGTCGGTATAAAAGCTTTCGTGAATTTCATATTATCTTT
Organism: Ignavibacteriales bacterium; assembly: GCA_012517155.1. Classification (GTDB taxonomy): domain Bacteria; phylum Bacteroidota; class Ignavibacteria; order Ignavibacteriales; family Ignavibacteriaceae; genus JAAYVN01. The sequence goes on from JAAYVN010000033.1 coordinate 27,020, forward strand.
ATTGTTAAAAAATCGATCTGTAAAAATACGGAAAATTTCCAAACCCTATAGCTTGAAAATCACCACCACTCCGTCCATATTCGAAACCGCAAAAGTATCCCCGTTCACTTTCCTCACCGAATTAACCCTCGAGGTTCCTAGATAAAGGAGCGGTTTTGCATTCCCCGCCGCATCAATCATATAAACAAAACCGTTTTTTGTGCTGAACAGAATATTCCCGCCGGTTTCCAGCGGCTCGCTCGGCATGGTGTCCAGCCCGAATTTCAGATCGTACGTCTTCCCCTTCTTCCCGTCCGTACTGACCACATGGAACTTGTCCGAAACACTCTTCACTAGCAGATTCTTCCTGTCGGAAGTTATGCCGATGGACTCCCACGCATTATAATCATTCTTCCTCCACACCGTCTTTCCGAGCAGTAAATCCACCGCCGAAACAAACTTATCCGGAGTAGCCACGTAAACATTCTTCCCGTCGGTTACCGGGTGACAAGCCGCGGGGGAGTAGTAAAAATTCTTATTCTCCGTCCATCTCCAGTTCAGCAGCCCCGATTTAGCATCCACGCAGTAGAGATAATTATCCCAGCTTCCGTAAATAATCCTGCCGTCAGTATAAACCGGTTTTGTTTCAATCATCATTCCGGCATCACTGTTCGTCCAGACGGGATTCATCGAATAAAGTTCATAACTGTAAAGCTTTCCGGCGGAAGTCCCCGCAATCACCGCAAAACTCTTCTCCTTGCCGAATTCAAACGGCGTGGTTATAAGCTGTGAAGTAATTGGTTCGCCAAGCCCCAGCACCTGTGCCACCTTCCCGTCGTCCCCTCTCAATGTAAACAAATCCCCCTCCAGCGTACCAACGCACACCAGTCCCCCCGCCGCAACAGGTGAACTGACAATCATGTTATGCGTATTATATCTCCATCTCTCCTCCCCCGCCGCATTCCATGAATAGACCATACCGCTGTATGTAGCCCCGTAAACAGATTCATTAGCCGTATGAAGCGAGGCGGAAATGGTAGTCCTGAAATCATACTTCGTCAGAATGGTAACCCCGTAATTTATAAACTGGAGCGAATCAATCTCCGGAACATTCAATATTTTGTTCTTTGGAATAACCCCCCATGCCTTTTGGAGTCCGGTATTATTCACCTCATGAAGATAAATGGAATCATTTTTCGTATCAACCAGCGTGTATCCCCACGACTTCCCCTTGGCAGTTAAAGTTGCCCTGCTCATTGCACCGGGGAATCCGTTAAAATCATAAAGCTTGTTTCCGTGACCGTGTCCTACGAACACCACCTTGACGTTTTTCTTCCTGAGAATATTTGTAACCTTAAACCAGTTATCAGTCTCCCGGTCCAGCTGGTGATGGATATAAAAATAAATTTCCTTCTCCTGCGGGATTGAATTAATAGTAGAATCCAGCCACACCAGATCCTCCGCCGACACATGTCCCCCGCCCCCTCTCCAGAGAACGCCGCTGTTTACGCCAACGAACGCAACACCGTTACTCTCGAAAAAGAAACGCTCCCCGCCGAAAACCTGCCGGAACTTCAATCCTCCCGACTCACTCCACTTCGTATCATGATTACCGGGGATTACGTAATAAGGGACCTTTATTCCCTTCAGGATTTGGTAAGCCTCTTCCAGCTCCTTATCGCGTCCTTTTTCCGCCACATCGCCGGAAACGATTACGAATTCTATCTCCTTATTATTATTCACGTCATTAACGCAGGCAATCAAATCCTCGCTTGCCTTAGGGGAGCCGATATGCGTATCCGTAAACCAGGCGTATTTAAAAGACTGGGGATAAATCAAACTGCAAAACAGCAGAGTCAAAAGAACAAATTTAATTTTCATACATCTCTCTGAATTTAGAATAAAAGCATCATTAATCTTAACTACAAATTTACCGAAAAAAGGTGGAAAAGAGAAAAAGGTTAAGAGATTCCCGCTTGCGGGAACAAAAATCCCCTTCATCAACTAATCAACACATCAATCCTTTTCCCCCCTTCTTTTTCTTGCTATTCCCCTTTTCTTTCCCTAACTTTCATATGTAAATTTTTTGGTTTATTTGTTTAGCCTGAGATGAAGGATACGTCTGACATCAAGGGATGGAAAATGTTGCCCCTGTGCTAATCTCCCCCTTCGTCTCTCACTTTTATCTATGGAGCATTTATGGAATCTAAATTTCATACCTTAACTATATCTGTTTACGAGCGTAACCTCGTCTTCCGTGAGGTGGGTAATATCCTTAATCACTACGCCCGCTTTATTCAGCTTCGCACCGGTTACCCCGTACCCGGCACTGACTTCGCTGTCATTTTCCTTATTGTGCTGATGACTAACGACGAACTCGGCGCCCTTAGCGGTAAACTCGGTCAGATTAAAAATGTTAAGGTTAACACAACCACTCTTAAAATTAAAGGATCCTGATTATGAAAACGCTTGTTGCTGCCTTTGCCGCACTTTTATTTTTTTCGGGCTTCTCCTATGCCCAGTACGGAAAGCTCTCCGGAATTGTTGCCGATAAGTCTTCCGGTGAACCACTCGCTAATGTGAATATTCTTATTCCCGAAGTCGGAATTTTCGGTACTTCTAATTCTGCCGGGGAGTTCACTCTTCCCAAAGTCCCCTTCGGTGTGCATACCGTCACTTTTTCCCACGTCGGCTTCCTTTCGGAAAAGGTCCCCGTCTCTCTGAATTCGACGCACTCTGTCCTCCCTTCTGTTGCGCTCACCCCTACATCGGTTGCTATCGGTGAAATAACCGTCTCGAGCACTATGTATAAAAAGGTCATCCGCGACGTTTCCCTCCCCGTTGAGGTGGTTACTCAGGAGAATATTCTTAAACAAACCGGCACTTCTGTGTCCGATTTTATTTCCGCAGAGTCCGGACTGGCTTCGGTTAAGGACGGCATCTGGGCTACGGATATCAGCATCCGCGGGCTTAGCAGGCAGAATGTGGTTACGCTGATTGACGGCAGCCGCATTGAGACTGCCTCAAGTCTTGCCGCAGGGCTTTCGCTTATTGACCTTAACGATATTGATAAAATTGAGATTATTAAAGGTGGCGTATCTTCCATTTACGGCACCGGCGCTACCGGCGGTGTGGTTAGTATCTCCACCAGACCGGTGGTTTATTCCGATAAAATTTCTTTTACGGGAAGTCTTACGTCAGGATATAATACGGTTAATAAAGGCTCTTTCGGGAATCTCTCTCTTAGCCTTTCCGGCTCAAGCTGGTTCTCCCGCTTTTCCGGTTCCATGCGCTATGCCCAAAATACTAATACCCCCGCCGGCTTCCTCCCTAATTCGCAATTCAAAGATAATAATATCTCCACTCTGATTGGATTCAGACCGGTGATTGACCATGAACTGAAATTCCGGTACCAGAAATTCTCCGGCTCCGATATCGGTCTCCCCGGTGGGAAGACTTTCCCCAATACCGCCCTGGCTAAGTACACCGACATCTCCCGCGAGCTTTTCAGCGGCGAGTACGCTGTATCTAATCTCTCCGGCTCGCTTAATCAGACTTCGGTAAAATACTTCGTACAGAAAATTGTCAGGAATGTGGAACTGCGCCCAAACGCAACTACCACCTCTACCCCATCCGCTGAGCATTTTACGGTCGGCGGAACCCTCCAGTCTAACTGGAGTCTTTCTTCTTTCAATCATTTAATTGCCGGGGCGGATGTATGGCAGCGGACTTACTCCGGCACGCGCGAAACGAAAATGGTTACCGGCACTTCCATACGCATCACCGGCGACCTCCCCGTTCCCCATTCTTCCTACCAAAGCGCCGGCTTCTTTGCTCAGGATGAACATAAATTCCTTGATAACCGGCTTAGTCTTTCCCTTGGCGGCAGGATTGACCGAATCTTCGTTAAGAACGATGCAGCTAATAATCCCGCTTATATAATCAATAACGGGAACCCGGTTCCGAATCCTCCCGTTAATCCGATGTCTTCTTTTCCTGCCGGGGAGTCGGATGAGGTTTCCTGGAGCACTAATCTTTCCTTATTGTATAATATTTCCGCCGAAAGCGACGTCACCCTTAATTTTGCCCGCTCCTTCCGCGCCCCTGTGCTCGAGGAGAGGTTCCAGTATATTAATCTCGGCGGGGATATTTTTCTCGGCAATCCCGACCTTGAATCTGAAAAGGGTTATTTCTTCGATCTCGGCTACCGCCTCTGGAATCAGAAGATCTCCCTCCGCACTAACCTCTTCCTGAATTTGTTTAACGATCTGGTGGTGGATGCCCCGGTGGTAGTGGATAGTCTTTACCGCAAGACAAATATCGGCGAAGCGCGTATGTACGGCTTTGATATCCAGGCGGAATATAACTTTTATAACGATATAGTATTTTATACCACCGCTTCCTATGTGCGGGGTGAGGATATTTCCGCTTCTTCCGATCTCCCCCTTGTTCCCCCGCTTAACGGAAGGGTTGGCATCCGGTATAAACACCTCTCCTTTGGTTACGTAGATGTTGCGGCGCATTTGTTCTCTCGCCAAAATAAGATTGCCAAAGGGGAACGCGAAACTCCCGGTTACGCCACGCTTAATTTCTATCTCAGCAGCGTTCCTGTCTATCTTTACTATATGAATCTGAGATTCTTTGCCGGCATTGAAAATATTCTCGACAAGGAGTACAGAAATCATTTGTCAACCAACCGGGGCACCGTTTTGGTTGAACCGGGAAGAAATTTATTTTTCAAAATTAATCTGACTTTCTGATTTTTATGGACTGGTTTACGCTCGCTCTGATTTCCGCGGTTCTTTCGGCAGCCGCTTCAATACTGGAGAAGAAGTCCCTGTTTACTTACGATGCGCTGGAGTTCTCTTTTATTCTCAGCGCATTTAATCTCCTCTTCTCTCTCCCCTTTTTCTTTTACGTGGACTACTCCGCCCTGACCACTTCAGCTCTGCTGGTGCTCTTTGTTAAGTCGGTTATGGGCGTCCTTGCTTTCTGGTGCGTTATGCTTGCACTGAAAAATCTGGAGATCAGCGGCGCGCTCCCGCTTATGGTCCTTACTCCGGGGTTGGTTGCTATCCTCGCTTTTCTTTTCCTGGGGGAATCCCTCTCCCCTCTCGAAATTGCCGGTATGTTCCTGCTACTTAGCGGTACCTACATTCTCGAAATGAAAGTGGAGGAATCCATTCTTCATCCCTTCAGGGTTTTTATGAATTCTAAAAGCCACCACTATATTCTCTTTGCCCTCCTCCTGTTTACTGCTACTTCCCTTCTGGATAAGGCGCTTTTAAGCCGCTTTAAAATGACCCCCTATTCTTTCATGGCGTTTCAGCAGCTATTCTTTGTACTGATTTTTATTGCAATTTTTCTTTTTAAAAACCGATCCCTCAGGATAAACCCTTCCCTCTTTTCCGTTAACTGGTACATTCTTGCCCTGATAGGCATTTTTACCATCGGCTACCGCTACACGCAGATTGAATCGGTTAAGATTGCCCCCGTGGCGCTTGTCCTCTCGGTAAAAAGGATTTCTGTCTTTATCGCCGCAATTGGCGGAGGCAGAATTTTCCGTGAACAGAGCCTCCTTAAAAAGGCGATTGCTACTATCATTCTTATCGCCGGAGCAGTTTTAATCCTCGATGAGTAGGGCTATTTTTCTCTTTTGTATGAATTGTAAATCTTATATTTTAAAAGTTAGTATTTATTTTATTTGGATGAGGTAACCATGTTGTTTTTGATCTCTCTTATCGCAGCTGCGCTTGCATTGATTATTTTTGTCAGTTATAAAAAGCGTGGCAGGGTTGTTGAAGCTCCCTTCGCTTTGATTGGCTTTGTTGTAACCGCCCTGATTGCTGTTATGCAGTGCTTTACGGTTATTCCCGCTGGACACGTCGGGGTTGTTGACTTCCTTGGTACCGTAAGTGAAAACACTCTTAAATCCGGAGTGAATTTCGTTAATCCTATGGCAAATGTTATCAAGTTCAGTATCAAAACCCAGGAGATTAAGGAAAGTATGAACGTCCCTTCGAAAGAGGGGCTCTCCGTCCAGCTCGAAATAAGTCTCTTGTTCCATCTTAATCCCGAAAATGCTTTTGATATCTACCGCAGCGTCGGGGAAAATTACGCCGAAATTATTCTTGCCCCGCAGTTCCGCTCTGTTGTACGCGGAGTTACTGCCCGCTATGAGGCTAAAGCCCTCTATACTTCCGAACGGGAAACGCTTGCCAAACAAATTGAGGATGAGCTTTCCAGACTTGTCGCTAAACGGGGCATCACCCTTGAATCCGCCCCCCTTCGCCAGATTATTCTCCCTACCGGTCTGACAACCGCCATCGAGGAGAAGCTTAAAGCTGAACAGGAAAGCCAGCGCATGCAGTTCGTCCTCCTTAAGGAACAGCAGGAAGCCGACAGGAAAAGAATTGAGGCTAAAGGTGTTGCCGATTTTCAGGATATCGTCTCCAAAGGCATTAGCGAACAGCTCCTTAAATGGAAGGGCATTGAGGCTACCGAGAAGCTCGCAGGCTCCCCGAATTCAAAGATTGTTGTCATCGGATCAGGTAAGGACGGTCTCCCCCTGATCCTCGGTGGCAACTAACGCCCGGATTCCTTCAGTATCAAGCCCGCTTTATTGCGGGCTTTTTTTTTTATCTTTTTCTGCTTATTTTAAGTTACTTTAATAAGGAGTTTTTTATGCTTGGCGCTGTTATCGGAGATATTGTCGGTTCCCGTTTTGAGTTTGCAAATCATCGTAGCAAGGAGTTTGAACTCCTCCATCCCTCCTGCTTTGTTACGGATGATTCTATCCTTACTTTTGCTACTTATGACGCTATCGCAAACGACCTCCTCTTCTCCGAAGTTTATAAAAAATGGACGCGGCTTTATCCCGATAAAGGCTACGGCGGCAATTTCCGGTTCTGGGCTTTCTCGGATAATATGAAACCTTATAACTCCTACGGCAACGGTAGCGCAATGAGGGTTAGCCCCTGTGGATGGGCTTCGGACGACCTTCCCACCGTCCTCTCCCTTGCGGAAAAATCCGCCGCCGCCACACATAACCACCCCGAGGGGATTAAAGGTGCTCTCGCAACTGCGCATGCTGTTTTCCTTGCCCGAATGAAACACTCCAAACAAGATATTAAAAAGAATATCGAACTAACCTATAACTACTCACTCGACTTTGATTTTGACGAGCTTGTGCGCAACTACCGCTTCGATGTCTCCTGCCAGGGAACTGTCCCTCAGGCGCTCTTTACTTTCCTTATTTCCGATTCCTTCGAGGATTCCCTCCGCAATGCTGTTTGCATAGGCGGGGACAGCGATACCCTGGCTGCTGTTAACGGCGCGGTCGCAGAGGCTTTCTACGGCATTCCCCGCGATATTCAAAATAAAGCACTTGTTTTCCTCGACTCAACGCTTCTTGCTCTCCTCTCGCAGTTTCAAAAGCAGTATATCCGCTGAGCCGTTTCCTTTTATCTTGTCAGTTTTTTCCGCTTGCTTTATATTTGTTCTTAATTTTTTTATATTTTTTAAGGATTTATGTATATGGCTACTACAGCAGATTTCAGACCCGGTATGGTTATTCGATGGAATAACGAACTTTTCACTCTCGTTGAATTTCAGCACGTTAACCCCGGAAATTGGCGCGCCTTTGTTAGAGCTAAGTTGAAAAACCTTAAAACCGGAAGAGTTCTCGAAAACCGATTCCGAGCCGGTGAGTCTATTGACTCCGTTCGCGTTGAACGCAAAACTTTTCAGTACCTCTACCGCGAAGGGGCTGACTTTGTTTTGATGGATAACGAGACTTACGAGCAGATTAACGTCGCCCCCGAAATTATCGGCGAGGGGGAAAAATATCTCAAGGAGAATGTTAATATCGACCTCCTCTTCGACGACACCAGGATTATCGCGGTTGAAATCCCTATCTTCGTTATCCTTCAGATAACCGACACCGAACCCGGCATGAAAGGCGATACCGTCTCCAACGTTCTTAAACCCGCGACTACTGAAACCGGCGCGGTTGTAATGGTCCCCCTCTTCGTTGAATCGGGCACGATGATAAAAATTGATACTAGAACCGGCGATTATGTCGAACGGGTAAAATAATTTAAAGGAGTGATTCTGTGAACAGTAAAAAACTTTCTATCGGCGATTTAGCCCCCCCTTTTGAACTTAAAGGGATTGACAGCAAGCTTTATAACCTTTCCTCTTTTATGCACTCTGAATTGCTCCTTGTGATTTTTAGCTGTAATCACTGCCCCTACGTCCAGGCTTACGAAAAAAGAATTATTGACCTTCAGAACGACTTCCGGGACAAGCTGGCGGTTGTAGCAATTAATTCGAACGATGCTTCCCGGTATCCCGAGGACTCGTTCGATGAAATGGTTAAACGCGCCGCACTCGTTGGATTCAATTTCCCGTACCTCTACGATGAAACTCAGCAAACCGCTACTGCTTACGGCGCTTCGCATACTCCCGAACTTTTCCTTTTCGATATGGCGCGCAAACTTGTTTATACCGGGAAAATAGATGATAACTGGCAGGAACCTTCGAAGGTTTCTTCCACTTACCTTAGAAATGCTGTTGCTGAATTGCTTGCGGGAAATCCGGTTTCCGTCCCGGAAACTTACGCCATCGGATGTACTATTAAGTGGAAATACTAATCCCTAATACATTGAACCGATATTAAGCGTTACGTAAAATCCCCCCAGGTTTTTAAGGTAGCTCCCTTCAAGCCCCTCTACCCCCTCGTTGAAAAATCTTATTACATAGTACCTTATGTTAATTCCGAGCAGCCTGCTCTGATCCAGTCCGAAGTTTGCTCCTACCCCCACATAAGCGCCTGCGGTGAAATGCCCCTCCCCCCGCTTGAATGAGGTGAAAAACTCATCCTCGTACGGAGTGGTCACTACCATGCTCGGTCCCGCACCAAAGTTTATGTAGGGGCGCAGATTGTCCCCTATCTCTTTCCTGAATAGCCGGTATTGCAATCCGAAGTTCAGCGGCATAATGAAAATCCTGTTCTTCTTTCCCCTTACGTAGGTGTTCCCCCAATAGTCTATATACTCGAACTCTCTCTCATCCTTCGCCTCGGAAATGGAGAAATCGGTGAAGAACGTAAGGTCCGAACCTATATCCTTCCGGTAAAATCCGCCGAAGCCGAATCCCCCCTCGCCAAACATTATATCCACTCCCCACGCATGCGGCGGAAAATCTATCGATTCTTTCTCCGGTGCCAGTTCTCCTATCCCCTGCAACCTGACTTCACTTATCAGTAGCAGACAAAAAAGTATATAGATGTATTTTTTCATAATTTTGATAATTGATTTTCTAAAGATAGTTTATTCGGTAAAAATCGGAAAGTCAAAATTCACTCCCGCCGCTTGCCTCAGAATCTCCTTTTATCTTCCCTCCCCGCTTGTTATATTGACTTCGCTAATTATTTTTTTTAACGGAATGCTTCTTTCAAAATCATATACCGGATCCCTCGATATTGATTCGCTAATTGACGGCATGGTGGCAAAGGGGGACTCCTCCGGCTTCCTGCTTATTGTGCCGACAAATAGAAAGGTACGCTCGCTTACAAAGGAATTTATTGCAAAATCTCCCGGACAGGGGGTATCTTCCCTTAATATCGCCACCCTCACAACTCTCTCCCGCAAACTCCTTGTCCACTCCGGTATTCCCTTTTCCATTCCCGGGGAAGCGGCTGTCTCGGTCCTCATTCAGCAGGTCTTCCATGAACTCGCTAAATCCGATGCCCCAGCTCCTTTATCCTATTTCAGGAATTTTACCGGAAAAATTCCCAATGGCTATCTCGACAGGATCCGCTCCGCTATTTCCGAATATAAGCGCCATGGGGTTTCCCCCCGGAATCTTCTTGATGAGTTCACCGACAAAAACAGCGCCGAAGCACGTAAAACAGCCGACATTGCTCTGGTGTATGACCTCCTTAACTCTAAATTCGAACAGCTTAAGATCAAGGATATCGGAGATATTTATTCGGAACTCCTTTCTCTCCCCGCTGCCGGACTTCATTCCCTTTTCCGTGCTATTTATCCATCTGTTAATTATGTTGTCATTCGCGGATTTACGGAACTTTCTCTTTCGGAAATTTCCCTCATTGATTCCATCGCCTCTGTTCATCAGCTCCGGCTGATTCTCGAGCTGGACGACAATCTCTATAATCCGAATTACTTCGAAACCCCTGCTATCCCCCTTGTCCACTTCGAACAGCGGGGCTATAAGAAAATTACCGCAACTGACCCGGATGAAAATAATTTCAAATCCCTTCTCTCCAGACATTTGTTCGACCGCAACCTCCTCGCTCCCCTCCCGGATAAATCCGATGCGCTTGCTCTGATCCGAGCTAAATCTCCCGGAGATGAAATAACCCTGATTACCAAGGAGATTAAACGGCTTATCACACTTGAAAATGTTCCCCCCCATTCCATCGCTCTGGTCTTTCACACAATCCCTGACTATTCACCAATCGTAAGGGACAAATTCTCCGCTATGGGCATCCCGTTTAATCTTACTGACCGCTATTATCTCCATACTTTTGCGCCGGTTGTTTCTGTATTCAACCACCTTGAACTTCTTAACAACGATTTTTATTATCACTACCTCTACCGCGTTATAAACAGTAATTTCAAGGCTTTTCCTGCTTCCTCGCTGAATGACTTCAAGTCGGTCGCCTCGGAATTGAATGTGGTTTCGGGTTACAATAAGTGGTTGGGTGCAATTAACAGCAAAATAGAATTGCTTAAGGCGGATGATCCTGAAGCCGATCTTTCCGTCTATGAATCTGTCCTGTCCGATATCGGCAAATTGCAGCAGCTCCTTTCTCCTTTCAGAAAACCCCTTACTCTCCGCCGCTTTCTGGATGAGATTGAAAATCTGATCGGAAAAATGGATCTCCCTTATAAAATACTCTCCGGTGATGACGGTACCGCCGAACTGAATCTTAAATCCCTTTCCACTTTTATGGATGTAGTTACGGAACTTACTGAACTGCTTGGTCTGGAATATGGTTTCGAAAAAAAATTCCCCCTCTCCTTCTTCCTCGAAAATCTTTATACCGCCGTCTCTGCCGCCCGCTTTAATATTACGGAACGCTCCAACTCCGGTGTGCAGGTAACTTCTTTTAACGAGATACGCGGTCTCTCTTTTGACTATCTCTTTGTAGCAGGTCTGTACGACGGCAATATCCCCACGCGTCATACGCCGGATATCTTCCTCTCCTCTAAATATGCGAAGAATGAGAAGCGCCATAACTCAGAGGAACGCTATCTTTTCTACCGGGTGATTTCTTCTTTCAATAAAAAACTTTTTCTCTCCTATCCCCTTAACGACAATAAGAAGGAGTTCGTCCCCTCCGTTTTCCTGAAAGAACTTCAGAATATCTTCCGGATTAAAGAACTTGACTATCAGACTCTCGACAGCTTTATCTTTTCCGGCGGCGAACTGAAAGCACGCCTCGGTTCGGATACCTCCTTCCGCAGTTCCCTCTCTTCCGAAGCCCGGGAGGATCTTGAGAATATTATCCGCCTCGATTCGGACCGCATGATTGGCTCCTCCGCTGACTATCCCGCATATTTCGGTCTGCTCGGAAATTCAAATTCGGAACTGATTACCAACACCCTTGCAGGTTTTAAAACCCGCAGCTACTCGATTTCCCAGCTCGAAACTTATGCAAAATGCCCCTTCAAATTCTTTATTGAACGGGTCCTCTCTCTCAAAACTGTTGAGGAACCAACCGAGGAAATTGAGAGCATGGCAATCGGCACACTCCTCCATAAGATCGTTGATCTCTTCTATAAAGAGTTGAAAAAAAGGAAAATTGACCTCCGGGATTGTACCGACGATGTTTTCGGAATGGCAACCGGTCTGATTTTCCAAATTGCAGAGGATGAGATCCACCTCCTTAAACTCGATCCCGATATTAACTTTTTTGAACTTGAGAAAATTATCGGCATCGAGGGGAACAGGGAAAACTCGATTCTTTATGACTTCCTCCTCTATGAACGCAATCCTGATAACTCTGCCGACTTTGATCCCGCCTATTTCGAGGTCTCCTTCGGAAAGTTCCGGCATGGCAATGATAACCAGATTAAACCGTTTGACCTTAAGATTGATAATATCAGCATCCGCGGAAAGATTGACCGCATTGATATTCACCGGAATGAGAATCTCTTCAGAGTGATTGATTATAAACTTTCCAAAAACTCTCCCCCCGTAAAGGAGATTATCGAAGGCATTTCCCTGCAGCTCCCCCTCTATCTTTATGCTGCCGAAGAGATGCTTAAAAACGAGTTCCCGAAGCACAATTTCCAGCCGGGCATCGCCGGTCTCTACTCTTTCAATCGCTCTGCTTTTGGATTCCGCGGTCTTCTACCTGCCCGGTCTAACCTTGCAAAAATGATTATTGAAAATAAGGAGAGTCTGATTTCTGATAACCGCAAGTTCATTTCGGACTGCCTCGGCTTCATCCGCAATTATGTTACCCTGATTACTGCCGGCAGGTTTAATGTTTCCCAACTCCCCAACCGCGAAGATCTCGTCTGCAAATTCTGCGACTTCTCGAAAATCTGCAGGAAGATTGACTCCCTCAAAACCCCCGAATCTGACTCCTGAAAGCCTGTTTCCTGATTTCCCCCCCTCTAATCCTTTGTTTACCTCTCCTTATCTGATTATATTTAAATTCATTTTTAATAAATTTTAGAAAGTTGATGAATTTAACAAAATTAAATAATTTTAACGGTAGAAAAGGTCCCCTCCTCCTTATTATTATGGACGGAGTGGGCATCGGTAAGGAATATGACGGGAATGCGGTTTTTAAGGCACATACTCCCGTGCTGGATAAACTCTTTGCTTCGGAACTCTATACCCAACTCAAGGCACACGGACCTGCGGTTGGCTTGCCTTCTGAGGATGATATGGGCAACAGCGAGGTGGGTCATAATGCCATTGGCGCAGGAAGAAAATTCGACCAGGGGGCTAAGCTCGTGAATAACTCAATCCGCTCGGGCGCTATTTTTGATTCGGAGATCTGGAATAAGATTATCTCCCGCAATCTGAATGGCGGAACTGTCCATTTTATGGGCTTGCTGTCCGATGGTAATGTTCATTCTCATATTGACCAGCTTATCTCTTTGATTACTAAATGCGCTGAGCAGGGAATTAAAAAAGTCCGCCTCCACGCATTGCTCGATGGCAGGGACGTCCCCGGCAGAAGCGGATTGCTTTATATTGAGAAAATGGAAAAGCTCTTCGCGGATCTGAACACAAAATATTCGTGCGACTTTTCCTTCGGCTCCGGCGGTGGTCGTATGAAGGTTACTATGGACCGCTATAATGCCGACTGGTCAATCGTACAACGCGGGTGGGATGCACACGTGCGCGGTATAGGAAGACCGTTTATCTCTGCAGCTGATGCCGTGCAAACGTTCTACAACGAGGATCCGGAAATTATTGACCAGTACCTCGACCCCTTCGTTATTGTCGATAATAATAATCAGCCGCTTGGCAAAATCCTCGATGGCGATTCCGTGATTATGTTTAATTTCCGCGGCGATCGCGCAATAGAGATCTCCCGCGCTTTCGGGGAAAAGGATTTCTCCGAGTTCGACCGCGTGGTCATCCCCGATGTCCTTTATGCCGGTATGATGGAGTATGACGGCGATCTTCATATCCCTAATAATTACCTCGTCTCTCCTCCTGCTATTGAAAGAACGATGAGCGAATACCTTTGCAATGAAAAAGTCCCCAGCTTCGCAATTTCTGAAACTCAGAAATACGGTCACGTTACTTATTTCTGGAATGGAAACCGCTCTGGTTACCTCAACAGGGATCTCGAAACTTATGTCGAAATTCCTTCAGATAAAATCGTTTTCGATAAAGCACCCAAAATGAAAGCCCTCGAAATTACGGAGGAAACCATCCGCCTGCTTCAATCCGGTAAGTTCCGGTTCGGTCGCGTCAACTTCGCAAATGGCGATATGGTCGGACATACAGGCACTTTCGAAGCTGCTGTGACTGCGGTGGAAACTGTGGATACCTGCGTTGGGAAACTCCTCAGCGAAGTGGAAAAACTTGAGGGTATTGCTATCGTGACGGCAGACCACGGTAATGCGGATGAAATGTTCACGGTTAAAAATGGCGTAAAATCTGTGAAAACTGCACATACGCTTAATCCTGTTCCGTTTGTGATTTGTGACTTCGGCTATAAGGGCGAGTACAATATGACGCATATCCCTGATGCCGGACTGACTAATATCGCTGCAACTGTCCTGAATCTGCTCGGCTATGAGAAAGTGGCGGATTACGACGATTCGCTAATAAGTTTCGTAAAATAATTAACCGGGGGACTCTCCCGTCCCCCCTTTGATAATCTAATATATAAGAATATGAGCGCAACAATTCATTTTTTTAATTTCATGCTCCCCATACTTTATGCGGGAACTTTTGGAATTTATCTCTATGACTTTGTGAAAAGTAACCGACGCCTCGCCAATGCAAAACGCTTGATTATTTTTCTTACTCTCATGTTCCACTTGCTTTATCTTATTATTCGGACTTTCGCCTTTAATCATCCCCCGATAACTAATGTCTTTGAGATTTTTACCGTCCTGGCTTTTAGCATCGGCTTTTCGTACTTCGTGCTGGAACTTGCTACCGACATAAGGGGAACTGGTCCCTTTATTATTATCATTGCGTTCGTATTCCAGCTTGTTTCAACTTTGTTTATCAAGGATCTTGTCGAGGTCCAGGAAATCCTCCGAAGCAATCTTCTTGGTGTCCATGTCCTCAGTGCTCTCTGCGGGTATGCCGGTATTACTATTTCGGCTGTCTATGGCTTTCTTTACCTCTCTCTATACAAGGAGATTAAAGAGAATAAATACGGTTTGATTTTTCAGCGACTCCCGAATCTCGAGATTCTCGAAAAGCTCAGCTTCTACTCTGCGGTTATTGGATTTACAGGTCTGACAATCGCAATCATTATCGGGCTTATCTGGCTTCCGTCAGCTTTCCCCGACTTCTCCTACTACGATCCCAAACTGATTTCTACTGCCATAGTCTGGTTGTTGTATGGCGTGGGCATTGTCCTTAAATTGCATGGACAGTGGAGCGGACGTAAAGTCCTCTCCCTCTCGGTTATCGGATTTATTCTCGCGATGATCTCTGTGATCGCAATTAATTTTATTGCGCGGTCTTTCCACGCTTTCAGTTAATCGCTACTCCCAGATCTTTACTTCAAATCTTCCTTCCGAAGTGACCACTCCTCTGGTCATGCTCATTGTATTGTAATGAATGTAATAATTCCCGTCCCTGTCTATTGAGATAAGCCCCCCGTCATTCTTGCTCAGCTTGTCGTTGAACGTCCCCACGACTGCCTCCTTCAGACTGTATCCCTTGTACTCCATCAGCGCGTGTACATTGTAGGCGATAAGATTTTTTATGAACTTCTCCCCCCATCCGGTGCACGAGATTGCCACGGTTTTGTTATTCGCATAGTTCCCCGCTCCGATTATCGGACTGTCCCCAACCCTCCCGCTCTTCTTCATCATCATTCCCCCGGTGGAAGTTCCCGCAGCCAGATTCCCAAACAGGTCTAATGCCACGGCCCCTACCGTCCCCTTCTTTCCTTCTTCAATTTCTTTCATCCGTTTTTTATAATTTTTCTTCATCTCGGGGGTTATGAAGTAATCGCTCTCCACCATCTCCAGCCCCGTCTCTTTTGCAAATTTTTCCGCTCCGTCGGAAACCAGCAGCACATGCTTGCTTTTTTCCATCACGTTCCTCGCTAGGGTTATCGGGTTCTTTACTCTCTTCACATTTCCCACTGCCCCGCATGACAAATCACTCCCCGACATTATCGAGGCATCCAGCTCTGCAA
>JAAYVN010000004.1 GCA_012517155.1 Ignavibacteriales bacterium
AGGATTTACAAGATTAACCACGCCAAAAAAAACTTTATTAGCGGCGGGACTTGATAACCCGCAGCAATATTTCAAGTTTGAAGGGTACTTGACTTCGCCAAAATTTATTTGTATGTTTGCGGGTGGAAAACTGAAACGGACTCACACAAAGAAGTTTTTAATTGAGAAACCATCGGTATTTTTGGGATTGAGTCCCCCAAAGTTTTCCTACCGGTGGTTTTCTCGTTTATGGTTCTTTGAAATTTCTGAAATTAGGTATCAAAAAAGGTATCAAGCGGACGTAAGTTGTTTATTATTAAGGGCTTGCGGCAGTCTCGAAAACTGTTTTAGTCGTTAGGCTAACGGGGGTTCGAATCCCCCCCTCTCCGCAAAAAAGGAAAAGCACATCATAAATCATCCCATTAATATTTAAGGACTAATTATGAAATACGAAAAATATGAATCGAAACTTTATAAGGATTTGCTTAAAGAGGGAAAAGACTATATTGAATCGATAATGGAAAAAGCAAAGTTGCTGGGTATAAGCAAGAAAAAATATGAGGAAATTGTAAAAGAGGCTAATTTGCGAGCCGAGGAGTATTATAACAGCGTAGTGAAGAAATATGCTTACCTGGATGTCCGTGCTTTTGACCCAATTACAAAAGAGACATATGAGGATGCTTTGTATAATATTTTCGACAATATTTATCTTCCATATCTGAGAACACTTGCCGAATTGATGCTGTTGAAGATAAGAGGAGATTTGTATCAAAAAGAGGTTAATGCGTTTCAAAGGAAATTCAACGGGGAGCTTCGTGACAGGATAAGCGAAATTACTGAGATTTTTGATTATTGCGGATTTATTAAATTGTTAGCGAAGGAAGGAGAAAACGAAAAAGAGAGTCTTATCAAAGCGTGCAAGGATTTTAATTATATTTTAGAGGATGGTAAGGATTTCGAAGGGCAAAATGCTAAGATGAAAGAAATCTTCGAGAATGTTTTTGAGGATTATCTGAAGTATCAAAAGAAACAAAACGCATTACTTGCTAAGAAGAAAGTGGTTAAGAAATGAAAATTGCGGAGATTAAACTCGTTAATAATTATAAGGGTGTTAATCTTAGTTATAATGATCCTAAATGGGCGGGATGCGAGGAAATTTTACTGAATGAAGTGAGGGTTGAGAGTAAAGGGAGTTTACCTTTGACAAGAGTTAAACTGTCTGCATGCAGTGAAGGGATTAACGGAATATTCAAAGTTGAAGACAGTTCGATTCTTGCGAGGTACAAGAGAGATCAAGAACCGGTCTGGCGGGATAGTTGTGTTGAGATATATCTTAAGCCAGGAAATGTGAAAGGGTATATGAATTTTGAATTTAATTGCATCGGGACATTGCTTTGCAGTTATATAACTAATCACGAAAGAACCGAGGATGGTTTTAAGGAATGGCGTTTTGTGGCTGATGAAGATTGCGAGGCGGTAGGCAGAAAGACTTCATTATCAGAATCCTATGCCGAGGAGGTGGAGTTTGGGAAAGAGTGGTATCTTGAGTTTTTCATCCCCCTAAGTATGTTGAAAAAGTATTTTGGCGAAATTGAGATTGCGGAAGGGGAGGAGTGGTATTGTAATTTGTACAAGTGTGGTGATGATTTGCAAAATCCTCACTGGATTTCATGGTCACCGGTTAGGGAACTGAATTTTCATAATCCCGATGATTTTGGAAAAATAAAGTTTATTCAGAGTTTTATTTCTTAAGTGACTGAAGCAGGATTGAAGTTATTTCGTCGGATAATGCTTCAGTGCTTTTTTCTTCGCCTTCATTTCTGTTGGTAAGCAGAATTATCACAAGTTGAAGTTCAGGAATACGATAAATTATATTTCTGAATCCGCGCGTGCTTCCGGTATGATATATGGTTTCGAAACCTTTATATTTTTTCAAATGCCATCCAAAGCCATAATTAATAACAGAACCATCTTTCAGTTGTTTTCTGGTTGCTGCAAGAGTAATTAAATCCGGGGTAAGGACTTTCGAGGAAGTGAGAGAATTGACCCATTTAATAAGGTCGCTTATTGATGAGTAAATTCCACCATCGCCGAGGACTGCACTAGTCACACTCTGGTCAGTTTTTATCCAACCGGTTTCGGATTTAGAATATCCATAAGCTCTTTCAGGGACAATATTGAGTCCATCAACAAAGGCTAGGGTATTGTTCATACCAAGGGGGTAAAAAATATATTTTTCCAGATAATCCGGGAATGAGAGGCCGGATAGTTTTTCCACTATGAGGGAGAGAAGTGCATAAGCAGTATTAGAGTATCGCCATTGAGTTCCAGGGATGAAGTATAAGGAATCAACCGGTGTGATCAGTTTAAGAACATCGGTATCTTTAACCTGGATAGTTACTGTATCGTGAATAAGGTCTTCATAATCAATTATTCCGGATGTATGGTTAAGGAGGTTACTAATCGTTATATTTTCAGAATAGTCGGGGAGTTCAGGAAAAAGGGAAGATAATTTTGTGTCGAGAGAGAGTTTATTCCGGCTAATCAGTTGCAAGATTGCGGTTGCGGTGAATTGTTTAGTAACTGATGCAAGACGAAAATCAGTAGTAACGGATACTTTTTTAAGGTTTTCGATGTCAGCATAACCGAAGCCTTTTTTCAGGATCTCTTTTCCCTGAAAAGAAATATATACTCCTGCACCGGGGGAGGTTGGTAAATCGTATTTGGAGAGGAGTGAGTTAATCTGTTCAATCATATTGTTCTGGGGGCAGAGTGAAAAGGGAATCAATAACAAGAGAGAAAAGAATAATTTCATAACCGTTCCTGAATTTAAGTATTATCATTGGAAAGTAAAAATATGACCCTGATAAGCGCCAAGTTCAATAAAGAGGCCACTATCAGTTATTTCGTACTTAGTTCGTATATATCCTTTATCGTGGAGGACGTCATAAATCTCGACATCGTTCGAGTCGAAGTTCTGAGGAAGTGAGAATTTAATTCTACACTGAGAGGTTTCGGAACTGTAGTTAACGACGATTACACGAATCTCGTTTTTATAGATCCAATGCCAAGCAAGAATATTATAAGATGAGTAATTATCAGGATGGACCTGAATCGGTTCAAGTTGCCTGCATTCGCCATTTTTGAAAGTACCATCATTGAAAATGGTGAGAAGTTTGTCGTAGTATTTCTGAACGACTTTAATTTCTTTTTCTTTAGGAGCGCGAGCAAGCTGAACCGGGAGTTTGATACGTTTACCCACTAATTGACCATCATAAAAAAGTTTCATACCGCTAATTGAGGATATAATCAAAGCTGCGGCGAATGATTTTTCTATACCAAGAGATGTAACAGCTCTTTCCTCATCGTGGTTTTCGATAAAGCGGAGTGATTTCATTTGGTACTGATCATCGGCGCGGAGGTGTTCTGAAACTTCAAAGGGTTTACCATCTTTGAGTCGGTCGAGGAGTTTTTTATCATAGGTGTAGTCAAAACCGAGTTGCTGGAGTTCCCACTCAAGATTCCAGTAAGCTTCGGCAATAAACAGGAAGTCCTTTTTATGAGACTTAATTTTGTCAATAGCTATTTTCCAAAATTCCTCAGCTGGTTTGGGGAATTTAGATTCATCGATAATCCCCCGCCAAGTATTATTGAATACGTTGTTAAGGACCAGCATTGCCATATCGCATCGGACACCGTCGCAAAAGTTTGAGATTTTGAGAAGAATGTTGGTCATAAACTCTATTGTAGCCGGATTAAAATAGTTCAGCTGGATTGTATCTGTCCAAGCAGGAAAAAAAGGATCCCTTCCATGAGTAAAGAAGAATTTTTTATTAAAGTAAGATTGAAAGAAAGTGGTTGGATCCTGATCGACAAGTTCTCTGGAAGAATGGAGGAAAATTTCCGAATTAGATTTTGTGATTTCAGACATTGCTGAGAAATGGTTTGGAACGAAGTCGAGAATCAATCCCAAGCCCATTTCATTAAGAGATTTTTTCAACTTTAAAAAGTCATCAGCGGAGCCTATTTGCTGATTGAACTCATAATTATTTATTGCGTAGGGGGAGCCAATGACATCGGGTTTTTCCCAATCTTTAAGTGACCGACTGTATGACTCGACGAGGAAGGACTGGAAGCAACATTTTTCAACGAGTGAGGGGGTGGTTTCCCAGACGCCCATCAACCAAATATAATCAAATCCTTTTTCACGCAGATTTTGCCAAAATGAAATGGGAACATCGGAAATTTTTGCCTTTTCAGAGTCTTTATCGAATTCCCGCAACCAGACCCGAGTATTAATTTCGTATAATGAGGGATTTTTAACCATGATAACACCTCAAAAATTTAATAACTAATAACGTAAATATAATGCAAATTTTAGTATTTCAATTATTTAATTAAAAATCTGACATATTTTGATAATATTTGAATCAAAATCAGATTGTTATAAGGATGGCTTTACCACGGCTTTTGTACGGCTTTACCACGGCTTTACTACGGCTTTATATCAATGGAGAGGGAATATTTCAGTGAAAAAAAGGGAATTTGGGAGCAGGAATTTTAACACTCAATTGAAGGGGTAATGAAATGTTAAGAAAAAAGGTTACTTTTGGGAAGATTTTTTAATTATTTTTGAAAAAAGATGCTACAGATACAAAAAAGGCTAAGTAATTCGTTTTTTGGGCTGCTTTCGTTACCGGCAACGGCAATGGGATTTGCTCTTTCGGTACAGATATCGGCATTAAGCTGGATACTGACAACAAAATATAATCTTGATTTGCATGAAATCGGAATAGTCTGGGCGGCAGGACCTATTGCGGGGATTGTTGGTCAGGTGGTAATCGGTTTATTAAGTGATAATACGTGGTTTTGGGGGGGAAGAAGGAGGCCATTTATACTTATCGGGGGAACAATAGCTGCTCTGATGCTGCTGGCATTGCCAAATATTGACAAAATTAATGATTTTTTTGGGGTTAACAGTTTGATTCTGGTGGCGATTGTGGTTGCTCTGATGCTGGATCTGGCGATAAATATCAGTTTTAATCCGACAAGATCCTTAATTTCAGACGTTACGCCGGAGGGGAGTGAAAGGACCAAGGGGTATACATGGATGCAAACGGTTTCGGGATTTTTTGGAGTGCTGGCATATATAATTGGTGCGGTATGGGGGAATTATTACCTGATTTATTTTGGAATTATTCTGGTGTTGGTTTTTTCGGTATTACCAACCTTTCTGATAGTTGAGCCAAGAGATCTAAAGGCGAGTTCAGGGATTAAGGAGACAGAGGGAGAGGGGAAGACGGACTTAAGCGGATTGATGAAGATATACATTGCGCATGGTTTTTCGTGGATAGCGATTCAGACTATGTTTGTTTACATTATTGCATTTATTCAACAGAAAATAAATCCGGGGAGTGATAATGAAACAGGAAGGATAATATCTATATCATTTGCAGTATTGAACACAGTCGGATTTATACTTCCAGCATTTGTGCTTCAGCCGCTTGCGGAAAGATTTGGCAGAATAAAGGTGCACACAATAAGTATAAGTTTCATGGCGCTAGCATATTTCGGAATGGTGATAGCCGGACACAGCGAATATGTTTTATATATTCTTATGGGAATAGCTGGAATAGGTTGGAGTTCAGTAGTGAGTCTGCCGTTTGCGATAATGAGCGAGAAGGTTGAGAAGGGGAAGATGGGATTATATATGGGGATATTTAATTTATCGGTGGTAATTCCGCAGCTGATAGTGAGTCTGGTGATAGGGTATTTTATAAGTCAAGCTCCGGACAAGAATATAATATTTATAATAAGCGGGGCTGGAATGGCTATTTCGGTGGTACTCTGGATGCTAATAAGAGAAGACAGAAAAATTAAAGGGGCGAATTAAGTATATAGAATTTTTATAAAAAAATAATTAAATTGCAAAACAAGAAAAATAATAACAAAATATCAGAGGCAGTGAAGTGAAGATAAGAGTGACTATACTTCTATTTATGCTGGCGTTTGCCGGAAGTTTGTTCAGCCAGGCGATTAGTTATGAGGGACCGGCTGAGGGACGAGTGGATACGGGAGCTATAAATAATACATCATTATTTGAAAAATTCAATCCAATCAATCCACCTAAGGAGAGAGTGATTAAGCATAAGGAAGATGTTGACCTCAAACCGATTTTTATCGAGACAGGTAATACAGTTATCCCAGAATCACCGTACTATAATGATATAAGTGCGGTTAGAACTGAGGGAAAAGGAGATACAACGCAATCTGTGCTAGTGAAAAGTTTTCAGGGGATTCCAATGCAGAACGGGATACCGCCAGACCCATATATTGCTGTCGGACCTAACCATGTAATAGGAATTGTAAACAGCAGATTTGCTATATGGGACAAGAAAGGAAATCAGCTGGCAAGCATAGATGCAGAGGGTTGGTATAACAGTGTACTCTTTAACAATGGAGCCTTCGATCCTAAGATTGCCTATGATCATTTTGCGGAGAGATGGATAATGGTTTATTTACATCAAAATGATGCTAACACAACGTCGTACTTATTATTGAGTGTTTCAGATGACAGTGATCCAATGGGGACATGGTACAGCTGGGCATTACCAGGAAACAAGAATGGAATGACAACAACAACGAACTGGACAGATTATCAGGGAGTTGGATTTGATCATCAGGCAATATATATAACGGGCAATCAGTTCAATTTTGGTGGAGGATATGCATATTCAAAGTTAAGGATAATACCCAAAGCTCAATTGTATGCAAACACTGCAGGAAGAGTAATGTGGTTTGATTTGTGGAACATAAGGTATCCGGGAGGAATCGGTGGTAATCCATTTGGAATCAGACCAACGATTGCATATGATGAGACAACGCCATATCCGTTGGTACTTAGTCCACAAGGGGGGGGTAATTTTATTGCAATATATAAAGTTGCAAATCCAACTACTGCCCCTGTATTAACGGGTTCATATGTTATGGTGCAGAATTTCACTGTACCCCCGAACGCAAATCAATTAGGAGGTAGTACAACCCTGATTGACGGAGGTACAACATGCCAGTTCAGATATGAGCCTATGTATATAGGTGGTTATTTATATACTGTACACGGCATAAACAACCCAAGTGCAAGTGGTTACAGCGCTATGAGGTATTATAAGATTGATGTTCTGGGAAACAGCGTCAGTGAGACAGCAACGTTCGGAGGTAGCGGATTCTGGTACATGTATCCAACGGTTGCAGTTGACAAATCAGGTAATTTAGCTTTTTCGTTCAGCAGATCCGGAACGACCGAATATGCGGGAGCATATTATTTAACGAAACCGGTAGGCTCGACAGCATCGACCTTTGAGAGTAAGCTTTTAGCACCCGGAAAAGGGAACTATGTTTTAACGTACGGTGGCACAAGGAACCGCTGGGGAGATTATAATGGTATTTGGCTAGATCCAGAAACGAAGAGAGATTTCTGGATTCTGGCAGAATATGCATCAGCAACAAATCAATGGGGCACATGGGTAGGACAGGTAAGGGTTGAATTAGAAGCGACGCCCTATTTGTACTCAGAAACGCAGGTTTCAAATTTCCAACCGACTGAAGAGAACACTGCCGGTGACACTTTGGAGATTAAAATCAAGAATATGGGAGCGATGGACTTAGTAATAAACAATCTAAGTTTTACGACGAATAATTTCCGAATTATTGACAATGTTACCTATCCGCTGACGCTGATTCCTTACGAACAAACTTCTTTCAAAGTAGTATTTGAACCAAAGTCAGCCGGATACTTCAGCGATTCACTGGTTGTTACTTCGAATGCGACATTAGTGGACAGGATTGAAGTTAACGGAAGAGGATTTCATATACTTCCAGTTTTACCGAACGGGATATATGCCTCAACAGGTTCAGGGAAGACATATAAATTTGATCCAACGAATATGAGCGCAGGGTTACTTGGAAATGCAAATTTTTTAGAAATAAAGAGCATTGCAATAAATCCGAAGACAAACATTATTTACGGGGTTGTAAGTGCAGATAACAATAACCGTTTAGTGAGAGTAAATGCAGACAGTGGTGATGCGTACGAATATATGCAGATAAAAACATTACAGCTATCAACATTAGCTTTTGACTCGGCAGGGACATTGTATGGATCGACCAAGAATGGTATTTTATACAGAATTAATCTTGAGAACAAAACAGTTGATTCGCTATTCAAAATCAAATGTGATGTAAACTCACTGGCATTTGATCCGATCACAAATGAATTATTCGGAGTTATTTACAGGGCTATTGGATCACCGAGAGACAGAGTATTTAAAGTAAACATGTCTACCGGAGACACAACGCTTCTGGGAGTGACCGGATTTAATGTTTTAATAAATGACATATCATTTGATGGGTCAGGCAATCTATTTGGAATCAAGGGGGGAAGTTCAGTACCTTCAGATTTCTTCTCGATCAATAAAGAGACAGGAGCGGGGACGCTAATAGGGAGCCTTGGTGTAAACTATGTGACATCAATTGAATATGCACCAGGATTAACAGATGTTGCTGACGGAGAAGTTGGGAAGCCAGCTGAATTCAGTCTTGAACAGAACTATCCAAATCCGTTCAACCCCAGTACGGTTATAAAATACAGTTTACCGGAAGCATCTGCAGTTAAGTTGGTAGTTTATAACTTATTGGGTGAAGTTGTGAAAGTTTTAGTTGACGGATTTAAGAATTCGGGCAGGCATGAAGTTACATTCAACACTTCGGATGGAGGAATGACAAGCGGAATTTATTTCTATGAACTACGTGCCAAAGGGAACAGCGGAAAAGAACAAAGAGAAATCAAGAAAATGGTTTTAATGAAGTAGTTTGTTTCATAAAACTATTCACAAAGGCAGTGGAGTGAAAATTTCACTGCCTTTTTTTATTCCATAAATAACCTTTAATAACTCACGTAATTTGATTAATTTTACAAGTTATTTGAAAAAATTTTAACGAGAAAAGAAATGAAGCATAAAGCAGGATATGTCTCTATAATCGGGAAACCGAATGCGGGTAAGTCCACCTTATTAAATGCGCTATTAAAGCAAAAAATATCCATAGTAAGTGACAAACCTCAGACGACCAGAAAGACAGTGCTTGGGATATTATCGGAGGAAGACTACCAGATAATATTTCTGGATACTCCGGGGATATTAAATCCCAAATATTTACTGCAAGAAAAGATGGAGGAATTCATCAAGAGGTCGATTGATGATGCGGATATTTTACTTTTTATATATGATGTTTCCACAGAAAAAGAAATAAAGAATTTATTTGGTGAGAAGAATCTACTGAGACTTCTAAACCAGACATCCACTCCAAAAGTACTTTTGCTTAACAAGGTAGATTTATCCAGCGAGGAAAAGGTAAAGAAGTTAATCGAGGAAGCGGAAGAACACAAATTATTTACGAAGATAATTCCGGTTTCTGCACTTTTAAATTTTAATACGGACAGTGTAAGAGAAACGATACTGAGTTATATACCAGAGCATCCAAAGTATTATCCAGAGGACATTACTTCAAGCGAAAATGAAAGATTTTTTGTGGGGGAGATAGTTAGAGAGAAGATATTTGAACTATACAGGGATGAAATACCCTACTCGTGTGAAACAGCGGTAGAAGAATTCAAGGAAAGGGAAAGCGGGAAATATTATATAAGTGTAATGATTTTTGTTGAAAAGGATTCGCAGAAGAAAATAATAATTGGAAAAGGGGGAGCACAGATAAAGAAACTGGGAGAGTTATCGAGGAAGGATGTAGAAATATTTCTTGATAAAGAAGTATATCTTGAGCTAAGAGTAAAGGTAAGAGAAAACTGGCGGAGTAATGAGGCAATGATGAAACAATTCGGATACGCTCAGCCAAAGGATAATTAAAGCGAGGGGAAAAACGGGATTGAAGATCAGCAGGACAAGAATAGCAGAGAGCGCTTTATTCTTTAACACAGTGATATGGGGGGGCACATTTGTATTAATAAAGAGTGCATTAACCGATTCATCGCCAATGCTTTTTGTCACTGTAAGATTTGCGATAGCAACCGCAGTATTGCTACCGTTAATGTATAAAAGTCTTTTGAATGTGAGCAAGAGACAGATAATTCAGGGAATAACGTTAGGGTTTTTATTGTATTTGGGTTTCATATTGCAGACAGTAGGATTAACCACGACGACAGCTACAAAGTCGGCATTTATTACCGGGACTTTTGTTCTTTTTACGCCGATTCTTGAAATGATAATGGAGAGAAGAAAACCGACAACTGCGAATGTAATCAGTATATTTTTAGTAGTGACGGGCTTAACTTTTCTTTCAAGCGGCGGGGAGACGGTATATGATGTATTCAATGAAATTGGGAGCGATTTTTCGACAGGAGATTTCCTTACGCTTATATGTGCATTTACATTTGCGCTTTATATAGTTTATTTAGACAAGATCAGCAGTGAGAACGATCACCGATTTTTGACATTGACACAGGTGGGGACAACTTTTGTGCTGGCAGGAATTTCAACCTTAGTGTTTCCAGCCGCAGGAGGAGAGGAAATCAGATTAAACCTGACGAATAACCTTGTTTTTGTATTATTGTATACTTCACTACTGGCAACTGTGCTGAATTTATTTTTAACGACTAAATATCAGCCCGTAGTAACGCCAACAAAAGCAGGGCTGATTTTTTCGATGGAACCGATATTTGCCGCAGTATTTGCATTTATGATTTTAAATGAAAGACCAACAATGTTTGTATTAACCGGGGCGTTGTTAATATTTTCAGGAGTGATAATTTCGGAGATATGCAAGTCTGCTGATAAAAAAGAGATAAGAAGAGAGTGAAGAATTGGAACGCGCAGAAATAATTGTAAACGGGCTGGTACAAGGAGTTGGATTCAGATACTTTGTATACAGGAATGCAGTAAGATTAAATTTGAAAGGATACGTAAAAAATCTTTACACAGGGGAAGTAGTAACTGAGGCAGAGGGGGAGAAATGGGCAATTGAGGAATTGTTCAAGGAAATCAAGAAGGGTCCGCAATATTCCAGAGTAAAGAATTCAAGTATTGTTTGGACGAGTTACAATAATGAATTTTCAATATTTGAGATAAGGTAATGAATAAATACAGAATTGGTCAAGGGTTTGATGTACATGAATTTCAGGAGGGGAGGAAACTGTTTCTGGGCGGAGTAGAGATTCCATATAAGACAGGATTACTAGGGCATAGTGATGCAGACGTATTATTGCATGCAATATGTGACGCTCTGTTAGGTGCGCTTGCTTTAGGGGATATTGGAGTTCATTTTCCAAATACCGATGAGAGATTCAAGGGAATAGACAGTAAAGAGTTATTACGCCAGGTAATGAATCTGATAAAGTCAAAAGGATACAGGGTTGTCAATACAGACAGCACTCTAATACTTCAGAAGCCGAAAATTGCGGAATATGTTCCCGAGATGCAGAGGATAATTTCGGAGATTATTGAAGTTGAGACAGACAGAGTTTCCATAAAAGCTACTACCTCGGAAAAGATGGGTTTCACAGGAAGAGAAGAGGGAGCGGTGGCACAGTCAATAGCATTGTTGAAATATACCAAGTAATAATGTTCGAAGAAATTCTAAATTCAATGACAACATTCAGCCCATTGATAATATACAGTGTGCTGCTGGTAATGCCATTTGTAGAAAACGTTTTTCCACCTGCACCAAGTGATTTTATAGTGGCTCTTGGGGGAACTCTGATAGTGTCGGGAACAATTAACTTTATTCCGGCACTGATTATTACGAGTATCGGGAGTGAAGCCGGTTTTCTGTTTTTGTATTATCTCGGGACACAAACTGATAAGAAATTAGTAAGGAAGGGGAAGGTAAAATTCATATCGGTGGCAGCGTTAAATACAGCTGAAGAATGGTTCCAAAAGTATGGAATGATGATGGTCTTATTCAACAGGTTTATTCCGGGGATAAGATCAGTAATTTCGTTTTTTACTGGACTAAGTGAGATAGAATTTAAGAAGACGCTGATACTTTCAACCGTCAGTGCTATTCTATGGAATATAATATTACTCGGGCTGGGATACATTTTTGCCAGGAATCTAAACAAAATAGATTACATATTAAGCACATACTCAGCAGTAGTGCTTTCAATAGTTGTCATTTTGATTGTACTAGCAATTCTAAAATATATATTAAACAAAAAAAAGGGGAAAAAGTGAAATTCCTGTTTAACAAAAGTTTCCGTACAGCAGAGGAAAAAGTAAAGCTTAAGAAAGAGAGACTTCTGCTGATTATGGGGGGGATAATAACAGGAATGGCGTTTCCTCCAATACCATTTAATTTTTTAGTTTTTTTGGGATTAGTGCCCTACTTAATGGTAATAACAAAAAGAGAGAGGTTGATAGATATCAACAGGGGGACTTATTTATTCGGTTTCGTTTTTTCATTCACGACTATCTACTGGGTGGGTGCATTCACTGAAGCGAGAGATCCATTCCTTATGATAGCCGGGGGTTTTCTTTTCTTTGCAAATCCGATATTATTTTTAATTCCGTCCACCTTATATTATTTTACAAAGAAACACATAAATGAAAAAGCGGCAATCTGGTTATTCCCATTTTTCTGGGTAGTTTATGAATATGTAACAATGAGTACTGATTTAAGATTCCCGTGGATATTATTAGGGAATTCGCTACCTGACTATAATCTATATATACAGATTGCAGATATAACCGGAGTGCTAGGGATAAGTTTAGTAGTAGTATATATAAACATTTTCCTATTTAAAATATTTGAGAGATACCGAAGCGAGAAAAAAATCTCACCGTTTTACTCTTTGCTACTTGGATTATTTGTTTTAATTCCAATAATATACAGTATTGCAAAAATAAACAACCTTACTTTTGAAGAGAAAAAAGTTAAAGTGGGGATAGTTCAACCGAACCTGGATCCATATGAAAAGTGGTCAGGGGGGAGTCTCGAGGAGATTACAGGTAATTACTTAAAAATGTCAAGAGAAGCAGTAAAGGAAGGGGCAAGAATAATTTTCTTTCCAGAGACTGCGCTTCCAGTTTATTTATTAAACGGTGCATACGGGCACATTGTAGACTCATTATACAATTTTGTGAGTAACAACAATGTTTATTTGCTCACAGGAATGCCTGATTTCAGATTTCACGGGAAAAAGGAAGATGCACCACCCAATGCAAAATACAGCGATATCGGAGAATTTTACTACACAACACATAATGCAATATATTTATTTCCACCAACCAGAGGACAAATACAAAAATATGGGAAAATTAAGTTAGTACCTTTTGGAGAAAAAACTCCTTTTGCCGATCAAATACCTTTTTTAGGGTCGTTAATAAAGTGGGGAGTGGGTTTATCAGGGTGGAATGTAGGATACGATACGTCATTATTTAAGCTCACGATTGATAATGATACAATCAAGATATTCGGGGCTGTATGTTATGAGTCAGCGTTTCCGGACTATGTAGCAGACTATTCGAGCAAGGGGGTAAATATGATTGCGATACTGACAAATGACAGCTGGTATGGAAAAACAAGCGGACCTTATCAACACATGAAGATGGGGATACTAAGGGCAATAGAGAACAGAAAAACAGTTATCCGCGCAGCAAATGGAGGGATTAGCTGCATTATAAGTCCTTATGGAGAAGTTGAAAAAGAGAGTGAATTGTTTGAAAAGGCTATATTAACAGGTGAAGTAAGATTGAATGATTACGAAACATTTTACACCCAAAATCCAAGATTAATTCCGGGGATAGCACTTACTATAGCGGTATGGATTAGCGGTTTAGTAATAATAAAGAGAATCAAGAAAAAAGTTAAGATATAAAGGACTGATCAGGATGAAAATTATTGATTTAAGGAGTGATACAGTAACGAGACCCTCAGAGGAAATGCGAAGGGCGATGTATAATGCAGAAGTTGGAGACGATGTATTCAAAGAAGATCCGACAATAAATGAATTACAGGAATATGCAGCTAATTTACTAGGTAAGGAGGGGGCTTTATATGTTCCAAGCGGGACGATGGGAAACCAGATATGTTTAAGAGTACTGACAGAACCGGGGGATGAAGTAATATGTGAAAAAGATGCACACATATTCAATTATGAATCAGCGTCACCGGCAGCATTAAGCGGGATTCAATTATTCCCAGTTGAAGGGAAAAACGGGGTAATGCCAGAGGACAAGGTTGAGGAGGCAATAAGGCCTAAGTCAGCTTATTACATGCCAAGGACGAAAGTTATAGAGATAGAGAACACACATAACAGAGCAAGTGGCGCTATACAACCAATGGAGAGTATAAAAAAGATAGGTGAGATTGCCAGAAAATATGAGTTATTTTATCATTTAGACGGAGCGAGGATATGGAACGCATCAGTTGCAACGGGAATAAATGTAAAAGAGTACGCTGCGGAATTTGATACAATATCCTGCTGCCTATCGAAGGGATTAGGAGCACCAGTGGGAAGTTTGATAGCGGGGGAGAAGAATTTTATTGAAAAGGCGTTCAGGATAAGAAAATCCTGGGGCGGGGGAATGAGACAGGCGGGAGTTCTGGCAGCAGCGGGATTATATGCACTTAAAAATAATTTTAAGAAACTAAGTGAGGATCATGAAAAGGCGAAAATGATCTTAAACTGGATAAACAGCAATCCATCATTAGAAGTAGAAAAAGCTGCAGTTCAAACAAATATTATTATATTTAAACCTTTAATATTGACAGTTGAGCAAGCTATTCAAAAAGGAAAAGAAAGCGGACTTTTAATGTCAACGGGAAAGAAAGACAGTTTAAGGATTGTAACACATCTGGATGTTACCTTTGAAGATATACAGGAAGCCATTTCAAGAATGGAAAAAATATTCAATTAGAAGATGGAAAAAGGATACAAACACAAAATAGAATTAAAAGTTCGTTTCAATGAAGTTGATATGCTGGGGGTGTGCAACAATGCAGTGTACATAACATACTTTGAGGAAGCAAGACTTGAATATACAAAAGAGATGGGATTGATTCCCGAGAAGGGGATATTCGAGGATGGCAATTTATATTTTATGGTGCATAATGAAGTGAATTACAGAGCGCATGCACATTATGGTGATGAATTAGAGATCTATTCCAAAATCTCATATATAAAAAATTCCTCATTTGGGTTTGACCATTTAGTAGTCAATAAACAGAGTAAAGAAAAAATTGCGGACGGGAAGGGAGTAATTGTTTATGTAGATCCTGTAACGAGAAAGTCGACGAGATTACCTGAAAGTTTTTGTGAAGCAGTAAAGCATTTTGAGCCGAGTGTACAAATACTAAGAAATGAAAGAGAGGGTTAGATGAGACAAATAGTATTTGATATAGAAACAAGCGGTGTGGATATAGAGACATTATCAGAGAGTCAACAAGAGTATTTACTCAGGGAGGCGAATAAAGAAAAGGACGAAGGGTTAAGAAAAGAAAAGGCAGAAGAAGCGGAGAGATGGTTGAGTCTGTATCCTTTCACGGCCAAAGTTGTGGCAATCGGGATGTATGATGTAGCAAAAGAGAAGCCATATGTGTATTATGAAAGTGAAGAAAAGAAAGAATGGACATCCGAGGGGAAAAATGCAACATATAAGGGGATGAGTGAAGAAGAGATGATAGAGTCATTCTGGAGAGTAATTGCGGCAACAGATCAGGTAATTACATTCAACGGACGGAGTTTTGACATACCGTTTTTAATGCTGAGGAGTGCAGTATTAAAGATAAAGCCGACAAAAAATCTATTAGGATACCGATATGACACCAAGGTACATATAGATTTGCTAGAACAATTGTCCTTTTATGGAGGATTCAGGAGGTTCAATCTTGATTTTTATTGTCATGCATTCGGGATAAAGTCGCCTAAATCAAAGGAAGTATCGGGGATGGAAGTGAGGAATTTATATAATGCCGGAAGGATAGAGGATATTGCAGTATATTGCGGAGAAGATATAATTGCGACTTATAAACTATACAAGATATGGAAAGAATATCTGAGTGATTTTTAATAATTAGACAGAGTTTTTATGAAAGAGCCAAAAGTAACATTAAATTTAGCGAAAGAGCATGGATTAACCGAGGAAGAGTATAAACGGATTTACGAAATATTAGGCAGGGAGCCGAATTTTACCGAGTTAGGGATATTCAGTGTAATGTGGAGTGAGCATTGCAGTTATAAAAATTCGATTGCACTGATTAAAACCTTACCACGAAGCGGAGGGAGGTTACTGGTTGGTGCGGGGGAAGAGAATGCCGGGCTAGTAGATATAGGGAACGGGTTAGCGGTTGCTTTCAAGATTGAAAGTCATAATCATCCAAGTGCAATTGAACCGTATCAGGGAGCAGCCACAGGAGTAGGGGGAATAATGAGGGATATATTTACAATGGGAGCGAGACCAATTGCCGCATTAAATTCGCTAAGATTCGGATTACCGGATGATGCAAGAACGAGATTCCTACTTGACGGAGTGGTCAGGGGAATTGGTGACTATGGAAACAGTTTTGGAGTACCAACGGTAGCGGGGGAAGTCTATTTTGACGAATGTTATCAAGGGAACCCACTAGTTAACGCTATGGGGATAGGGATAGTCAAGACGGATCAGGTAGTCTCTGCTGTAGCGAAAGGGAAAGGGAATAAGGTAATGATAGTGGGGTCCTCAACCGGCAGGGACGGGATACACGGAGCAACCTTTGCATCAGAGGAAATATCGGAAAAGTCTGAAGCAAAGAGACCATCAGTGCAAGTGGGAGATCCTTTTACGGAAAAATTATTGCTCGAAGCTACTTTAGAAATTGCAAAAAACGGCTGGGCTGTGGGAGTTCAGGACATGGGAGCGGCGGGTATATCATGCTCGACATCGGAGATGAGCGCTAAGGGGGAATCAGGAATGGTAATAGACCTTAATAAAGTACCTTTGAGAGAAACCGGCATGTCTGCATATGAAATAATGCTTTCGGAGAGCCAGGAGAGGATGTTAGTAGTTTCCAAGCCGGGATATGAAGATAAGGTCAAGGAAGTGTTTGACAAGTGGGATCTCAACTGTGAAATAGTTGGGGAGGTAACAGATGAGAAAGTACTGAAAATATCGTATCAGGGGGAACTTAAGGCAGAAATACCACCCTTTGAATTAGTGCTTGGGGGCGGAGCGCCGGTATATCACCGTGAATGGAAGAAACCGGAATACATAGATGAGCTAAGGAAATTTGTACCGAATTCCCTACCATTTCCGATTGACATCAAGGAAACGATTGAGAGAGTGTTTGCCTCACCTAATATAATCTCCAAGCGATGGGTATATGAGCAGTATGATTCAATGGTAAGGACAAACACAATAGTGGGACCGGGGTGCGATGCTGCAGTAATATTAATTAAGGGACTGAACAAGGCGTTAGCGGCAAAAACAGACTGCAACGGAAGATATGTATATCTGAATCCAAAAGAAGGGGCAAAAATTGCAGTGGCTGAATCGGCGCGGAATATAATCTGCTCAGGGGGGATACCGCTGGCAATAACGAACTGTTTGAATTTCGGAAATCCATACAAACCAGATGTTTACTGGCAATTCAAGGAAGCCATTGAAGGAATGGGAGAAGCATGCAGAGCGCTGAATACACCGGTAACAGGCGGGAATGTAAGTTTTTATAATGAATCGCCGAATGCAGCTGTTTATCCGACACCTGTGATAGGAATGGTTGGATTAATTGAAGATCTTGAATCGGTAACTACCTCGTATTTCAAGGACGAGGGGGATGTGATATATTTACTTGGAGAGGATTTCGAAGAGATCGGGGGGAGTGAATACCTAAAGGTTATATACAATTCAGTAGCAGGAGATTCACCGAGACTGGACTTAGCCACAGAAAAGAAATTACAGGACGTACTTGCAAATCTTATAGGTATAAGGTTCATAAAATCGGCGCATGATGTTTCGGAGGGGGGTATAATTTGTGCTTTAGCCGAATGCTGTGTAATAAACAGAGAAAAAGTTATGGGAGCAGAAGTAAATATATCAATAAGGACGAGAGAGGACTTCACATTTTTTTCAGAATCGCAGTCAAGAGTAATTATTACAACTTCAGAGGAAAACCAGCTGCTACTTGAAGAATCAATTAAATCATATGGAATACCATTCAGCTATTTAGGCAAAGTAACTAAAGAGAATTTGAAAGTAAATAACAGAATTGAAATGGAAACGGAAAAACTTTCCGATATTTACCATAACACTTTGGGAAAGATTATGGAAAAAAAAGGAGAGTAACCTTATGAATGAATTAAAAAAGTTCTTAAGGGATACAAAAGAAGTAGTTAAATTATTATTGCACAGAAACAAGAAGCTAATGTATGCATGGGAGTTCATAAAACATTATTTCGGGGGTATATATGTAAGGATGGATACGGATCATATTTTTCTGTTTGCATCAGGACTGGCATTCAGTTTGATTCTGTGTTTTATTCCATTTATACTAATTTTATTCTGGCTGCTAGGAATTTTTCTTGATTCGGCAACAGTAGCCGTGCAAGTAAATAATCTGATTGATACGTTAATTCCATACAAACAATATGCGGACTACGCAAAGTCGGTTATTTTTAAGAGAATAAACGAAGTAGTTGAATTCAAGAATATTGCGGGGATTCTGGGTATAGGAGGATTATTTTTTGCGGCGAGCAGTTTTTTCAGCAG
Source organism: Ignavibacteriales bacterium (assembly GCA_012517155.1). Taxonomy (GTDB): domain Bacteria; phylum Bacteroidota; class Ignavibacteria; order Ignavibacteriales; family Ignavibacteriaceae; genus JAAYVN01. The sequence goes on from JAAYVN010000004.1 coordinate 18,729, forward strand.
TTTAAGGACAGTACTTAATAAGATATTCGGAGCTGAGAAAGAAATAAATTTCTTTTTAGGGTTATTAAGAGACACACTGATAATTGTACTATCGATATTTCTATTTCCGGTAATGACATTTCTATTCCCATTGATTGATTACTTCCGGTCGATACCTTCACAATACGATTTTCTATCGATATTTAATCTCGGGATATTTCAGCAGGCTTTTACAATCGGGCTCTCAATATTAGTTTTATTCATAATGTTTTTCTTAATATATAAATTTGTACCGACGAAGAAAATAAGAAAGCGATCTGCAGCTATGGGAGCGATTTGGGCAGCATTATTGTGGGAAGCAGCGAAGCAACTTTTTGGTTATTACATCAGGAATTTCCCTACATTAGGAATGATATACGGAGCTTATATACTGGTAGTTGTAGTTGCATTCTGGCTTTATTATTCCTCGATTGTATTCATAATCGGGGCTGAGATCGGGAAATTATTTAATATCAGGCTTGAGGCGAGCATAGAAAAAAAAGAGCAAATTAAACTTAAAAAAAGGGGGAGTTAAGACTCCCCATATTTTATAAGAGATTATATTGAATTCCCACGGTTGTGCGCAAAGAACGGGGAGCAGAACCTTGTTTTGCGAATCCAGAGCTAAAAATAAAATAAACATTATTCTCCAGATAATACAAAAACGAAGCATTCAGGTAGTGGTCGAGAATGAACTTGTCGTTTTCAACCACTTTATTAGAAACGAGCTGGTAATTAGCTACAAAATTAATCCTATTGCTCAGTTCATAAATGAAATCCAGTTTAGTTGAAACGTCAAAGGTCTTGAAAAAACCAGAATCAATTGGAGTGGAAGAAATAAGGGAAGTATTGATCTGCATATTCCAATTGATGGGATAAGAATATTCTGCAGTAACAGAAAGATTGGGATTTCCAGCGGGTGATTTGTCACGAGTTGACAGAGGGAAAAGGATACCAGCGACAACATCCCAGCCGTAATACCGGTCATTCACGCGTTCATTAATATTAAAAAGGACCTGACGCATACGCAGGATACCGATAGAACCAATTCCATCGGAGGAAACCTCGTCAGATTTTTTAATTTCCCTTTCAATATCATCAAACCAAAAAGTTTCATAAGAGGTATTCCCATAAGTATCCTTATACTCCTGTTCGCGTTCGATGATGTTTGCAACCGAGACCATAACTTCTTTAGATAGATACTCAGAGATTATTTTTTCCCGAATAAGGTGATCTTCAATTCTCACAGCTTTAGCAAGGGATGTTGCATTAATATATCTGCCGTAACCAAATCCCACAGTAAGACGAGATTCAACCTGCTTATAAAAATTTGCATGTGATAAAGTTAAGCGACCAGAAGCAAAGAGATCCCTATCATTCCACACATATTTGCGAAAACTTGAACTGAGGTTAATATTATGGCTATAGTCAGAGAAATTCTTTCCAGCGACCGCATCGAGGTTAATAAACCAAGCGGTAGGTAGGGAAGAGAAAAAAGTCTTCATGGTAAGGGAACCATTAGCATTATTTGAAGTGACCTGATCGCCCTGCTGCGCCCAATTCCAGGTACCATCCGCAATCAGATTCTGAGCGCGGCTTACTGCGACCTGATAATCCTCCACCCTAACATTCTGAGCTATTAAAAGGGATGAAAGGAAAAAAATAATAAATATTAAAAAACGATACATAATCTCCTCACTAGAAAAATTTAGTTAATACCTGAACTTCCAAAACCTCCCGAACTTCTATCGGTATCATTAAAAGAATCAGAAGGAAGTATTTGAGCATTATAAACCCTAGAAACAACTAGTTGTGCTATCCTATCTCCCCGATTAATTACGAATTCGGCATTTCCCAGATTAATAAGGATGATTTTCAGTTCACCCCGATAATCAGAGTCAATAGTACCTGGAGTATTCAGGACAGTTACGCCATGTTTTATTGCAAGACCACTACGCGGGCGGACCTGGATTTCATATCCTACGGGGATCTCAAATATTAGATTTGTTGGAATAAGGGCAAATTTACCGATTCCGAGAACAACAGGGTCGATTACTGCCGCCCTAATGTCGAGACCTGAACTTCCAGAAGTGGCATATTCAGGCAAAGGGATATCCATAAATTCATCATTTATTCTAACGATTTTTAAAGGTATGATTTCATTCATAAACGAGTTAAAATATATAATTGAATAGGCAAAGATAAAGATTTTTGTTGAAAATTGACAGGGAAGTTGAGCAGAAGATGCAAGTACTTTTGCTAAAGAGTTCTTCAAATAAAGTTTGGCTTCAAAATCAAGCGAAATACGACGTAAAAATTGATATTTGAGTTTTTTTTTGAAAATGAATTTGTCTTGAACCGGAATCGGGCAGAAAAAGACCGAAAGGGAAGCAGAAGGGAAGGGTCAGTCAAAAAAGAGGGTTTTTTGCAAAGCAAAAGTACAAAAAAAGTGAAGAAAAAATGCTTCTGATGGCAAAAGATGATCGCAAAAGCAGAATAAAAAATAAGGGCAAACAGATTAATCAAAAAATCGTGAAATCTTAAGAAGTCATATCCGGGAAGGTTCAATTTCAAAGAGCGAAGAAAATGGAAATGGCTTTTGGTTAATCATTAAATATTTTATAATTTTGTACTTGATATTAAAAAAAAGAAAGACCATCGTATGGAAACAAAAAGCGAGTTTGATAGCAATAATGAGATAAATGAGCAAACGGGTGAACAATTGCAGGAATTATCTCATAGTGATAAAATCGTTGGAATATTTACAGAACCTTTAGCAACATTCAAATCGATTTCTTTATTCCCACTAAGAACAATTGACTGGCTATTACCAGTTTTATTGCTGTATATTTTGGTCAGTTTATCAGCAATTGTTTCGATGACTAATCCATTACTCAAAGCTGAGTCAAAAAAAATGAGATATGAAGCGAGTGAAAAACAGATTGAGAGCATGGTAAAGAGCGGTGCATTAACCGAAGAGCAGGCAAATGAGCAAATGAAGGTAATAGATAAGAACATGGATCAGATATTTTCTCCAACAGCACAAATTTTCTCAACAGTTTCGATTCTTGTATTCGGTTTTATATTCTTCTTCATAATCAGTAGTGTTTACTATGTTTTTTCCAAGTTTGTATTAAGAGGGGAAGGATCGTACAAATCTGTGTTAGTAGCATCAGGAATGGTTAGTTACATATCGATGGTACAAGTTTTCTTAATTACAGTACTTTCGATGATTACAGACACATGGTACAAGGATTTATCAATAGGGACATTTATGGGGACAGGGAAAGAGGATTTAGGGGGGTTATTACTGAGTAAAATAGATCCTATAAGTATCTGGGTTTTTGCAGTGATGGGAATAGGATTAGCGAAATTGTTTAAATCTGAAAACACACGTAAATATATAATTTTAGTATTTGCGATATGGTTAGGATGGAGTATAATTTCTTTTCTTTTGGCAAAGAATGTTCCATTTTTATCCTTTTTAGCATTTTAGAATAATACAACCGGTAAACAATGAAGAACTACCGGATAAAAAAATAAACGGAGGTATAATGTCACAACAAGTAATAGTGCCGGCAGTAAGAACGAACAACATTACATATGCGGTCAGAGATATAATGTTAATAGCTGCGGAAGCTGCCAAATCAGGGAAAGAGATGCTTTATTTAAATATAGGGGATCCGAATATATATGATTTCGAACCACCAAAGCATTTAGTAGAGGCGGCATACAAAGCGATGTTGGAAAATAAGAACGGATACTCACCATCATCGGGTATTAAGCAAGCGATTGATGCCATAGAAAGAGAAGCAAACCGAAAAGGTATAGATAATATTCTGGATGTATTTGTAACAACCGGTGCAAGTGAAGCGATTGATATCTGTTTGACGGCTTTAGTTAATGAAGGTGAGAATATACTTATTCCAACACCCGGGTATCCACTATACACTGCTATTCAGAGCAAGCTAATGATGTATGAGAATCCATATTATCTAGATGAGAATAACGGATGGCAACCCAATATTGAGGATATCAAGAGTAAAATCAACGATAAGACAAAAGCGATTGTACTGATTAATCCGAACAATCCGACAGGTTCTTTATACAGCAAAGAAATACTTTTACAGATAATTGATCTTGCCCTTGAGCATAATCTGGTAATTTTTGCGGATGAAATTTACGATAAATTGTTATACGATGGAAAGAAGATGTTATCAATTGCATCATTGAATAAAGATGTATCATGCATAACATTCGGAGGATTATCCAAGAATTACATGGTTCCCGGATTCAGAATTGGCTGGGGTGTAGTTAGTGGAAGGCGTGAGATTTTAAAGGAGTATCTGGAGGCAATAAACAGGATATTACGTTCACGACTAAGTGCGAACCATCCAGAGCAATATGGAATAATGCCGAGTCTGGAGGGGGATCAAGCTCACTTAGCGGAAGCATTGGAAAAGCTCACAAGGAGAAGAAATCTTACTGTAGAAATGCTTAATGCTATTGAAGGTATCTCGTGTGTAAAACCAGAGGGGGCATTTTATGCATTCCCACAGCTTCATATGAAACACTCTGATAATCATTTTGTAGCAGAGTTAATCAGAGAAACCGGGGTAGTAGTTGTACCGGGGAGCGGCTTTGGACAAGTACCCGGGACACAGCACTTCAGAATAGTATTTCTGCCCAATGAGGAAATATTAGAAAAGTCGTACAAAAAGATTGGTGAATTTTTCAAAAAATATCTCGATAAACACGGAAATTAATTTGATGAAGTCACCGGATTATCATTAAATAATCCGGTGACATTTTTTTTGTTCCTTAACTATCAATCCAAAGGAGGGATACTATGTTCTGGGAACTGAGTCCACCGGTTGTTTGGTTCATATTCGGATTAATTGTATTATTGTTAGAAATAATCTTACCCGGATTCATATTAGCGTTTTTTGGAGTAGGGGCCTGGATAGTAGCAATAGTGCTATTATTTGTTGACATTTCGTTCAGTTTGCAATTAATCATCTTTCTAATCTCCTCCATTCTTTTAATTATCGTATTAAGAGATAAATTCAAAACCATATTTATCGGTAAAAAGAAAATTAATGAGAAGGGGAGTGAGAACATGGATGATTTTGACGGTTTGACCGTAGTGGTGAAAGAGGAAATTAATCCACCATACTCAGGGAAAGTAGAATTATTTGGTACGGACTGGGTGGCGAAATCAGAAGAAAAGATAGAGAAGGGGCAGGTTGCAGAAATCATAAAGAAAGAAAGCACTATCTTATTTGTAAAGATGAAATCATAAAATTATAAGGAGGTTCCATGGAAACAGATATAATAATTCTTGTAGGTTTAATAATCTTTGCAATAATAATTCTTGCAAAGACTATGATAGTAGTGCCACAACAATCAGCATTTGTTGTGGAAAGGTTAGGTAAATTTCATTCCACACTAAAAGCGGGGCTACATATTCTAATGCCTTTTATAGACAAGATAAGGTATAGACACACATTAAAAGAAATTGCATTGGATGTTTTGCCGCAGGTATGCATAACGAAGGATAATATAGCGGTTGAAGTTGACGGTATTCTTTATCTGCTAGTGGTAGATCCTATGAAAGCATCATACGGAATAAATAACTATCAATATGCAGCATCACAATTAGCTCAGACGACAATGAGAAGCGTAGTGGGAAAACTTGAGTTAGACAAGACATTTGAAGAACGAGAAGGAATTAATGCGTCGATAGTTGATGCGGTAGACAGAGCTTCGGATCCATGGGGAGTAAAAGTAACAAGGTATGAAGTGAAGAACATTACACCTCCACAGAGTATCCGAGATGCCATGGAGAAACAGATGAGGGCTGAGAGAGAAAAGAGAGCACTAATTGCAGAATCAGAAGGGGACAAACAAGCTAAGATAAACAGGGCAGAGGGAGACAAGCAGGAGTTGATAGCAAGGTCAGAAGGTGAAAAGCAAAGAAAAATCAATGAAGCGGAAGGGCATGCACAAGAAATAGAACGAGTTGCTTTTGCAACTGCAAAAGGTATCAGAGAGATAGCAACTGCAATTAATGAAGAAGGGGGAATGAATGCGGTAACCCTAAGAGTAGCAGAGCAATATCTAAATGAATTTGGAAAGCTGGCAAAAACGACAAATACAATGATAATCCCAAACAATATGGCAGATGTAGCGGGAATTATAGCCACTGCGATGTCGATTATTAAAGAAAAGAAGTAAATGGTAATATCAATTAAAGAGAGATTTTAAGGTAACAGGAGTATATTTGATTTACAAGGTATTATTCCTTTTTATAGCAGCGACCAGTATTCTTTTCGCTCAGAATGAAAATATTAATGCTGAGCATCCGATATATGACTTCTTACAGAAGATGAAGATAAGAGGAATTATTTCTGAATATGACAATTCAGTAATACCCTTAGCTAAATCCAGGCTTAAAGAGTATATAGAAACAATTGAAACGCGTAAAGAACTTTTATGCGAAAAAGAAAATGAAGAACTTGAATTATTCAGCAGTTATTTAACAAACTTAAGATTTGGTGATGATAAAAATCAATTTAATATTTTAAAGATTGAAGAACTCTTATTAAGAGATGAAAATATCTCACTATACAGTTATTTTGACGGGGAATTTGATTTGAGAATAAATCCGGTATTTTCACTCAGGAGTATAGTGGTAGATAAACCAGGAGAAATCACAAAAAACAGTCTGCTAATAGGTTATGGAGGGGAACTCATTTTAAATTATTCCGATTGGCTTGGAATATATTTAAATGCAACAAACGGTGCAAATATCGGAGACAGGGAGACTGCCCGATTGGACAGAAGAGTGAAACAGAGTTTTGCTTTTAATTATACGAATCTGGATTACTTTGACAACACTGAGGGTTATATCCAGATTAAGAACAAAATTGCCAAACTTCAAGTCGGGAGAGAGAGAGTATTGTGGGGGTCAGGAAATATAAACCGTGCATTTTTAGACCAAACACCTCAACTATTTGATTTTATCAAGTTTGATATAAAATATAATATTTTCTCATTAAATTTTATTCATGGGTGGTTAGTAGAAAAATCAGATACGTTTATACAAAAACCAAGTTTACATGAAATAAGAACAAAAGCCGATAAGTACTTTGCAATAAGCAGATTTGGAATAAGACCATGGGAAAATTTAAATTTAGGTATCTCGCAATCAGTAGTTTACACTCAAAGGCCTTTCGAATTAGCATATTTAAATCCATTTTTACTTTGGGAGTCAGCCCAGAGAAGCATGAATGATCTGGATAATTCTTTTCTTGGATTTGATATAAAATATAATCCAGTAAAGGGGTTGGAAATGTATGGCACATTGTTGTTTGATGATATAAATTTTGATTATTTTTTCAATGAAAAGTGGAACAGCAACGGAAACGGGAATCTATGGCAAGCAGGACTAGCGCTATCAAATCCACTTTTAGTGAGAAATATGATGCTGACGATTGAGTATATGCAAGTAAGACCTTTTACTTTTTCACATCCCGGATTTCAGACCGGATTAGCGTATACTAATAACGGCGCTATGTTATGCAGTGATATAGAACCAAACTCCACACTTTTTTCGCTACAGTTAGAATATCAAGTAACTTCCAGGTTCAAAGCTATTCTTGCATATGAAAACTATATGCATGGCAAGAATATATATGATTCAGGAGGAAATTTAATTAACAATATCGGAGGGGATGTATTCGAAAGCTACAGTGTATTTACAGATCAGAGAATAAAAATTTTAAGTGGTGATCTTGAAGTGGAAAACAGATATTCAATTATTCTCAGATATTATTTATCTGCGAAATTACATGCGGAAATAATGAGCCGATATTTTGTGCATTCAAACAACTCTTTCCAGAATAAGCAGATGCAAATATTCTCAACAATATATTACAATACAAATTTCCATTAACAATGTATTTCGTATAATGGGATAGTTTTTTCACTTGCCATATTACAGGAAGAAAATTAACTTTACTATTTAATTCCTTAAATATTGGTTCAATAGTATTAACATAGATTAAAAGGGCAAAATGCAGTTTAAGAAAGCAATTATTTTAGTATTCATAGTAACGTTAATTAATTTACCAGTAAGAAGTCAAAGTCATAAAATATCAGAAATAAATAGCGATTTTGCAAAAATCACCTTCGATTTTACCGGGAAATACATAATTGCCGATACGACGGTAGAAGGGGTCAAGTTTCAGGTAATCAAAGGGGACGGAATTTCATTCAGAAAGACGGGAGAACCATGGATACCAAGTTATGCAGTATCATTTGGAATTGAGCCTGAAAGCAAACCTAGTATGGAAATAGTCTCAATTGAGAAAGAGACATTCAAGAATAAATTCATTTTGCCCTACCCTGATAACGACACATATTATGAAAAGCTGAACATCGCTTCAATGGATCCCAGAGTATATGCAGTTAATAAATTATTTCCCGAGAACATAATCGAACTTCCCGCGCCTTATACAATGCGTTATGCCAGAGTGCAACCTTTGGTAATAAGTCCATTTCAATTCAACCCTGTAACCAGAGAACTGGTGGTAATAAAGAAAGTTACTGTAAAAATCAAGTATAGCGGAAATATACAAGGAGGATCTAATTATATAAGGATAAATGATATTCAATCAGCAGAATTTTTAAGAACTTCTGTTGTGAATTATGAGCAAGCAAAAGAATGGATTGGAAAGAATTATACATCAGCACCAGAGGGACCAAGTACCCATTGGTATGATCCAAGCAAAAAATGGTTCAAGGTTTATTTAAACAAAAAAGGATTATATCGTTTAACGTATAACGAATTAATACAATCAGGAGCCAATTTACCTCCCCAACTTAGCAGTGCAAATATTCAAATCCTTCAAAACGGAACAGCAATACCTTTGGAAATTGCAGATCAGGGGGATGGAACATTTGATCAGGGGGACTATATTCATTTCATTGGAAATACTCCCCCCGCCTCACCATACACTTTCCAAAACCTATATAACAAAACAAGTGTTTACTGGTTTACATATGAGTACGATTCAACACAAAGTTTAAGATACCGATACGTAAACGGACATCCACCCGCACAATGGACATATACATTCCAAAGCAATCAGGTAACAGAAAGATATGAAGTAGATTCTGTTTATGAAAAACTTGGATATGCAAATAATGAAAAACGAGATTATTGGTTTTGGGGGACTACATCAGCAAAGAATTATCAACCTGAAAGAAGGTTCATACGTAATTTCAAACAACTTAAAGAACTTAATCTGCAGTATCCAGTAAAATTAAGAGTCAACCTACACGGAATAACTTCAACTTATTGCCACACTCCGGGGGGGACTTATGCTCATAATGTTGATATTTACATAAATAATGTGAGAGTGGGGAATGCAAAATGGGATGGGCAGGAGGCATATACATTTGAAGGTAATTTCTGGGTTGGTCAAGACAGTGTTCCGATGTATCCTGATGAAAATGCAATAGCGATAATAGCAGATTCCATGATATGTACGCTGGATAAAAGCGATGTAGTAAGGATTAACTGGTTTGAATTTTCCTATTACAGTTACAGCAGAGCTTTCGGGGATTATTACTATCTGACAGATAATCATATAACTTATCCAACTAAAATACAACAAATCACTTTTTGGGAAGAAGACACGATGAGGGTTTTCGTTCCAACAGCGAATAAAATAATTGACTCTGTACAGATAGCAAATGATATTTACAAAAGCGCAATTTTCATTGATACCACAAGCAAGTTCGAAGAGTATTATTGTGTGGGTCCGGATACATTTATGACAGTTGATTCAATAAGAGCTTTTACACCATCATATATAAGGCAAAACACTAACAAGGCGGATTATATAATAATTTATCATCCCAAGTTCAGAGCAGTTGCCGAGAGATTGCAAACTTTAAGAGAGAATAATTTTCCCGATAAATCCATTAACAACCCCAAGATAATGCTTGTCGACGTGAATGAGATTTATGATGTATTCAGTGCGGGTTATCTGGATCCCGGTTCACTGCGAGAGTTCGTTAAATACGCTTTTGAATCATTTCTATCACCCGCACCAACATACATTACATTAATAGGTGATATGAGTTATGATTACAGAAAGATATTCAATAACAGCAGGGAGAGTTATGTGCCAGCTCCAATGGTACATTCGATTGAATATGGGCAGGCTGTAAGTGATAATGCAATAGTTGCTGTGGCTGGCGATGATGTAGTTCCAGATTTAGTGATAGGGCGAATTTCAATTGAAACAGAAGAAGAGGGGCATATATACCTTGATAAAATAGAAAATTACCCTGCTGATCAATCAAAAAAATGGAAGGAATCATTTTTACTTCTATCCTCGGGGCTGGATGATGAGGATGAAAATCGATTTAAGTTCAATGATGCCTCATATTATTTGCAGGAAGCATTTGTGACAAAGAACGGATTCCGATCAAGAATGATTGTGCGTTATCCCAATTTACCTTTGTATGAAAAGTATAAAGGAACGACCAAGGACATCCGAGATGCAATAAATCAAGGTGCAGCATTCATAAGTTATTATGGACATGGCGGAGGAGCACAATGGGATGCTGCATTCTTACGTGATGATATTTATCTATTGCAAAATGCTCCCAGATATCCTTTTATCGGAAGTGTGACATGTTATACTGCACACTTTGATAATCAGGATGTATTCGGAGAGCAATTCATCAAAGTACCGAATAAGGGAGCAATAAGTTTCTTTGGCAGCAGCGGATTAACGCATTGGGAAGTTGGTCAATACATTAACAGACTATTATTTGACGAATTAACAAACAAGAAGACCTATATTACGGGAAAAGCCATTTTGTCTGCAAAAGCCAGGGTCTCATTTCCATACCTGTATTACGGTAATATGATATCGCTTTTAACATTACTGGGAGAACCATTAGTTAAATTACCTCTTCCAGAAGAATATGATTTCAGCATCAGAAACAGTTCTATTTCAATGAAACCGGAGAATCCTTTAATAGGTGATACGCTTACAATCTCAGTTAAGCTTGAAAATCTTGGACTAGTAAAAGGGCAGGACTCTATTTTTGTTGAGCTATTTTTCTCCTCAAATGATACATCGGGTTTAGCAGGCAGACTGAAGATACCGGTTTTTGCCAACGATGATTCAGTTAAATTCATATTTATTCCCAAATATGGCGGTTTGTACAAATTTGATGCAAAGATAAACTTAACCGATCCACTTTTTGAAGAAGATTATACCGATAACAGCGGGACCAGTTCTTATGCAATATACAGTATAGATGAACCAAGTATTATTAATCCTATAGACGGGTATACATCTGATTCCTCATTTGTTACGTTCCAAATTGCTAATATCGGATATTATATAAATAAACCATTAGAATATGTAATAGAAATAGATACGTCCATGTCCTTTGCAAATCCTATTGTTGCCAACACAATCACAAGTGAAGAGGGACTTATTGAATACAGGAGTCCTAATTTACCGGCGAACTCATACTATTGGCGAAGCAGGATTCATGACGGAATAAATATTGGAAGATGGAGCAGAGTAAGGACATTCAGGAATCAAACAGCAGTGAAGAAAGGTTTTACAATCTCTGGGGAACAATTAAAAATGCTTGCAGTAGAGAACCTCCTTTATTCTCCGGAAAGTAAGTCCCTATATCTTAATACAGAATTATTACCTCCATATCCATCACAGAGCAAATGGCTGGAGGACATAAGATTAGATTCAATACCTCATGAAGTGGATTATTCATGTTTAACGACAGATGGAAAATATTTTTATATAGCCAATTTAGCCTATTATTCATACTATCACGATACAACCGGTAAGACAAGGATTTATAAATTTGGAACGGGTTTTAACGGGACTATTAAAGGAAGATATTATGGAACAATAGAAGATTACTATCATCAGATAACCAATACGATGTTCTATCATAGTGATGGTTTCATATACACAGCAACAAAAGATCCACATAAAATATTAAGAGTAAATCCCGAATTGTCTGTAAATCATATTGATACAATATTAGTGCCGGCAGGATTGATGAACGGGTATAATAGTAGAGTGGAACCGGGATCTTTCTATCTTACTTCAGACAGTCAGTATGTTTATAACTTAGCTTTTTATGACACACTAAATCAAAACCGATATACACTAAGGGTGTTTGATCCTGCCAATAACTGGGTTTTAGTAAACGAGTATTACTATCCTTATACAGAAAGTTATACTGGGTTTGTCGGATTTATGGTAATGAAAGGGTATTTATATCCCTATGAAAACTTCAGTTCAGGGTATATGAGAAGGATAAAAATCCTGGATGGAAGTTATGATGAGGACTGGACTGCATGGGATCCGCGAAATTATAATGTTGATGTAAGATTTTATGCCTGGACTTATGATTGGAAAAATAATTATGTTTATGCAACAAATTTCGGACAAGTTGATTCACTAAGAAAGCAGCTATCAAAATTTGTGGGGACTTATGTTGATGCAAAAGGATCGGCAACAACACAACCCATTGGAATATCGGATAAATGGGAAACAATGAGTTTCACGATTCTTGATGGGGGAAGCGAGGCGAATTTTACGGTAAGAATAGAAGGATTAAACAGAGAATCGAGAGAGTGGGACAGTCTTGCAACAACAACACAATCCGGATATCCACTATCAGGATTAGATGCTACGAAATATCAATATTTGAGGGGAAGAATTACAGTTGTAGATTCGTCGTTAAACTCAGTAAATCCAATTAAGATAAAAGATTTTAGTGTGGATTATGAAGAACCGGCAGAATTACAATTGTTGAAAAAAAATATGACATTTACGCCGGACTCTATACTTCAAGGTTTTCCAACGACACTAAATCTAAGTGTTCAAAACATCGGAAAAGTAAAAGCTGATTCAGTTAAGGTGACATTCAGGTTAGATAATTCGGATTCTAAGTACTATGAATCAATCATATCTATTGAACCTCTGTCTTTAAAAAACATATCTTTTACAGTGCCAACAGATACTCTTTCACCCCAAGACATACATCCGTTTGAAGCCCTGATTGAGTTTAATAAGACTGAATACTATTCATTTAATAATATTACTACAAATTCATTTTATGTAATCCGAGACAGTGTAAAACCGGTATTCAGAGTAACTTTTGATGATAAAGAGATTGTCAATGGGGATTTGATCTCCAAGTCACCAAATATAAAAATTTCTCTGGCTGATGACAGTCCATTACCATTGGACACTTCTTTGTTTACAATTGTTATGGACAATGTACCGCTTAGTTTCACTAATAATAATATGAACTTTGCATACACTCCATATCCTAATTCGGAAGCAATAATTACATTCAAACCGACACTCAAAGAAGGAAAGCATATGCTGGATATTCTTGCAAAGGATGCTTCAGGAAATTTCTTCGATACAACATTCAATAGAAGTGTCTTTTATGTATTTGAAAATAATGATATACAGAGAGTTTATAATTTCCCGAATCCATATAAAGATGACACTCATTTTATTTTTGAGTTAAGGGGAGCAATGGTGCCTGAAGAATTAAAGTTCAGAATTTACACAATCAACGGAAGGTTAATAAAAGAAATTAAATTATCTCAAGCTGATTATGAGATTGGTTTTAACAGAATTTACTGGGATGGTAAAGATGAGGATGGGGATGAGATAGCAAATGGTGTTTATTTCTACAAAATGATAGCTAAATACGCGGATAAAACGAGAACAGAAATTCTGAAGCTTGTAAAGATGAAGTAAAATAAAAAGCCTGGAAACAGGCTTTTTTATTAAATAAATAGGGTTCAAAAATTTTCTTATGAAGGGAACAATTCTTAACTTTGTAGTCTAAATCGGAGGTTTTAATGTGTGGAATTGTCGGTTATACCGGTAAAAGAGATTGTATCCCAATTCTTATTGAGGGATTAAAGAGACTTGAATACCGAGGATATGATTCTGCAGGAATTGGTTATTTTGACAAAGACAAATTAGCTTATATCAAGCGCAAGGGGAGGGTGACTGAACTAGAGAGTTTAGTTGAAGGAGGCAAAATTGTGTCTAAAACAGGAATAGGGCATACCAGATGGGCGACTCATGGAATTCCAAATGAAATAAATGCGCATCCCCATTTTAGTAAAAACCGTGATATCCTGTTAATTCATAACGGTATTATCGAGAATTACCAAGCATTAAAGAAAATATTAATAAATGAAGGATATAAATTTGAATCTGAGACTGATTCAGAGGTAATTGTACATTTAATTGACCGGTTCATTAAAAAAGGATATAGTTTCTCTGATTCAGTAAGACACACTCTAATAGAGATCGAGGGGACATACGGATTAGCGATAATATATGAAAAAGAGCCAGATAAAATTATAGCGGCAAAGAAAGGATCACCCTTAGTAATCGGCATAGGGGGGGATGAAAATATTATTGCGTCGGATATAAATGCTTTAATTGCGCATACAAAGCAGGTTATTTACCTCGAAGATTATGAGATAGCTGAAATCACCAAAGAAGGAATATTAGTCAGAAATATTCATGATATTCCTGTTGAGAAGGAAGTTATAGAGTTATCAATGACAGTAGAAGAAATAAGCAAGGGGGGATACTCAACTTTCATGTTGAAAGAAATTTTTGAACAACCAGATGCATTAACCAATGCAATGAGAGGGAGGATAATTGTTGATGAAGGAAGAGTAAAACTGGGCGGCTTAGAAGGAATAATGGACAGACTATATCACTCAGAAAGAATTATTATTTCCGGTTGCGGAACCTCCTGGCATGCGGGTCTAGTTGGGGAGTATATGTTTGAGCAGTATTTAAGAATACCCACTGAGGTTGAATATGCCTCAGAGTTCAGATACAGAAATCCGGTTTTAAGTGAAAAAGACGCGGTTATTTTTATATCCCAGAGTGGAGAAACTGCCGACACATTAGCAGCATTAAAAGAAGCAAAAACAAAAGGGGCCTTGTGTTTAGGAATCTGTAATGCTGTAGGAAGTTCAATAGCCAGAGAAAGTCATGGAGGAGTATACACGCATGCAGGGCCAGAAATTGGTGTAGCATCAACTAAAGCATTCACATCGCAACTTGTTGTACTTGCATTAATTACGATCTTATTAGCACGAAGAAAAGAATTGAGTCTCACAGACGGGAGGAATCTATTAACAGAGTTTCAGTCAATTCCGGATAAAGTACGAAAGATATTAGAACTCAATAATCAGATTGAAAAAATTGCAGAAGACTTTAAGAATTCAACAAATTTTCTTTATCTGGGGAGGGGCTATAATTTCCCAGTAGCATTGGAGGGAGCTTTGAAACTCAAAGAAATATCATATATTCATGCAGAAGGATATCCTGCTGCAGAAATGAAACATGGTCCAATAGCATTAATTGATGAGAATATGCCGGTAGTTGTAATTGCTCCGAAAGACTCAACATATGAGAAAATCATAAGCAATATTCAAGAAGTGAAAGCGAGAAATGGAAAAATCATTGCAATTGCGATTGAGGGAGACGATGAAATTGAAAAAATTGTTGATTACGTAATAAGAGTACCAGACACAATTAGGATATTCATGCCAATTTTAACGGTACTGCCTTTACAATTACTTGCATATCATATTGCAGTAAATAAGGGTTTAAATGTTGATCAACCGAGAAATTTAGCTAAAAGTGTAACTGTAGAATAAAAAAAAGGAAAAATCATGAAAAGACAAAATGTTCTAATAATGGGTGCAGCAGGAAGAGACTTTCATAACTTTAACGTGTACTTCAGAGATAATGAAGATTACAATGTTGTAGCTTTTACAGCAACTCAAATTCCAAATATAGACGGAAGGTTATATCCTAAAGAGTTAGCCGGAAAACTATATCCTAAGGGGATTAAAATATATGATGAATCGGAACTTCCAATACTAATAAAAAAACTTAAAGTAGATAATGTAGTATTTTCTTATTCTGACGTGCCATATGAATATGTTATGACAAAAGCATCAATAGTAAACACTGCCGGCGCTTCATTCACATTACTTGGGGCAGAGCAGACGATGATAAAAAGTACAAAACCATTAATAGCAATTGTTGCTGTAAGAACAGGTTCCGGTAAATCACAGACTTCACGAAAGATTGTGGAATTATTAAGGGCTGCTGGGAAAAAAGTTGTTGCAATAAGACATCCAATGCCATACGGAGATTTAGTAAAACAAAAAGTTCAACGATTTGCAACTTTAGCTGACTTAAAAAAGCACAAATGCACAATTGAAGAAATCGAAGAATACGAACCACACATAGCTATAGGAAGTGTTATTTATTCCGGTGTTGATTATGAGGCTATTTTGCGTGAGGCAGAAAAAGAAGCTGATGTAATAATATGGGACGGAGGGAATAATGATTTCCCATTTTATAAAGCTGATCTCACATTTACAGTTGTTGATCCACACAGACCCGGTCACGAGCTCACATATTATCCGGGAAACACGTCGCTAAGATTAGCTGACGTTGCAGTAATAAACAAGATTGAATCAGCAGAACCAAAGAATATAAAATTCGTAAGGGAAAGCATAAGGAAAGTCAATCCAAAAGCAATAATAATTGAGGGAGCTTCTCCAATTAAAGTCGAAAAACCAGAATTAATTGAAGGGAAGAGAGTTCTTGTTGTTGAGGATGGTCCTACCCTAACACATGGAGAGATGGAATACGGTGCAGGGATGATAGCAGCATGGAATTATGGAGCAAAAGAGATAGTTGATCCAAGGCCTTATACTGTAAAATCAATAACAGCAACCTATAAAAAGTATCCAAAGATTGGGATTTTATTACCAGCAATGGGTTACGGAACAAGTCAGATGAAAGATCTTGAAGAAACTATTAACCGAACAAAGTGTGACAGTGTTGTTATCGGAACACCAATAGATTTGGGAAGATTACTAAAGATCAACAAACCTTCCACCAGAGTAGAGTACGATCTCCAAGAAATCGGGGATATGACAATTGAAAAAGTTCTAAAGTCCAAAGGGATTTTATGAAAAAACTTGCAGTGATTGCTCTTGGCGGTAATGCTTTACTCCGCGGCAATCAAGTGGGAACGATAAAAGAGCAGGAAGTGAATGCTTATCAGACCTGCAGTTCTATTGTTGATTTTACTAAAAGAGGATATAATATTGTAATTACTCATGGTAACGGTCCACAAGTTGGAAATATTCTGCTCAGGAATGAAGCGGGATATGATACTTACAAGATACCCAAA
This sequence comes from Ignavibacteriales bacterium, assembly GCA_012517155.1. Classification (GTDB taxonomy): domain Bacteria; phylum Bacteroidota; class Ignavibacteria; order Ignavibacteriales; family Ignavibacteriaceae; genus JAAYVN01. The sequence goes on from JAAYVN010000004.1 coordinate 36,087, forward strand.
ATGCCATTAGATATATGTGTAGCCGATTCACAAGGTGGTATCGGCTACATGTTAGAACGGCAGTTAAAAAACATCTTGAGGGAGAAAAAAATAAATAAGGGAGTAATTTCATTAATTACCCAAGTATTAGTAGAAGAAAGCGATCCCGCTTTCAGGAATCCGACTAAACCAGTGGGGAAGTTTTTTATAAAAGAAGAAGCTGAGCTTTTGTCAAGAGTAAACAATTGGGTATTCATGGAAGATCCAAGAAAAAGGGGTTACAGAAGAGTAGTGGCTTCACCACGACCAAAAGACATTATTAATAAGGAAGTGATAAAAGATTTAGCAAAGAAGGGAAATATTGTAATTGCTGTAGGTGGTGGAGGTGTTCCAATCATAGAACATGAAGGTTTGCTTTACGGTACCGATGCAGTTATTGATAAAGATCTGGCATCTTCTCTTCTCGCAACAGAGATGGAGGCTGATGAGTTTATTATCCTGACGGATGTACCAAAAGTATGTATAAATTTTCATCTTCCAAATGAAAAACCAATTGATAAAATGAGTGTAAGAACAGCAAAGAAGTATATTAAGGAGGGGCATTTTGCAGCTGGAAGTATGGGTCCTAAAATAGATGCAGTGTTGAAATTTATCCAAAACGGAGGGGGTTCCGGAACGATAACAGAAGCTACGGAACTAAACAAACCAAATTCGGGAACAAAAATTGTTCCTTAAAAGAAATTTTGAAAGGAGAAACAAATGGCAGTCAATATGAAAGCGAAAAGTTTAATTGAGATACACCATCTTTCACACGAAGAAATATGGCAAATATTTGATTTAAGCAGAACATTAAAAGAAAAGAGATTAACAGGAGAATCCCACAAATTACTTGAAGGTAAAAAGTTAGGGATGATATTTTCCAAACCTTCAACTAGAACCAGAGTATCATTTGAAGTGGGAATCTTCGAACTCGGGGGGACGGGGTTATATTTCAATCAAAATGACCTTCAACTCAAGAAGAGTGAAAATATTCATGATACTGCAAAAGTACTTTCGAGATATTTAGACGGAATTATGATCAGGACATTTGATCATCAGGACGTAGTTGATCTGGCAAAGTACGGAAGCATTCCAGTTATTAATGGCTTAACAGATCTCCATCATCCATGTCAGGTGCTGACGGATTTATTTACAATACTCGAGAAGAAACGAGTTCTTAAAGGACTAAAACTTGCGTACTTAGGGGATGGTAATAATATGGCTCATAGTTTACTGCACGGTTGCTCAAAGGTGGGTATGGACATTTCAATTGCCTCGCCTTCCGGATATACGCCAGTAGATTTCGTGGTAAAAGAATCATTAGAGAATGCAAAGTATTTTGGAAGCAAAATTGAGATAATTGAAGATCCTGTTGAAGCAGTAAAAGATGCTGATATTGTTTATACGGATGTCTGGGCAAGTATGGGACAAGAAGCTGAGGCTCTTGAAAGGAAGAAAAAATTCATGAAATTCCAAATAAATCCTGAGCTGGTCAGAAATGCAAAAGACGATTATCTTTTTATGCACTGCTTACCAGCACACAGAGGAGATGAAGTTGTGGATGAAGTAATTGACTCTTCTAACTCAATTGTTTTTGATGAAGCAGAGAACAGACTTCACGTTCAGAAAGCCATAATGGCACTGACAATGTAGTGAGTATTGTGCTATTGCAAACACAGCAGGCATAAGAATAATTAAGATTAAGAGCATTAGTAATATCTATAAGGATTTATATGACAACAAATAAAAAACTGCTACTGTGGGTTAAGGAAATGGCTACAATGTGTCAGCCAGATGAGATACATTGGTGTGACGGTTCAGAAGAAGAGTATCAAGCACTATCAAAATTGGTTATTGATGGTGGTGCCGCAATCAGACTTAATGAAGAACTAAGACCAAACTCTTTGTACTTTGTTTCCGATCCAAACGATGTTGCCAGAGTTGAAGGAAGAACATTCATTTGTTCACAAAAAGAAATTGATGCGGGTCCAACAAATAACTGGATGGATCCAGAACAAATGAAAGGAATACTAAGAAACTTATACAACGGTTCGATGAAGGGTCGTACAATGTATGTAATACCATTTTCAATGGGTCCGTTAGGTTCAAGAATTTCTCAAATAGGAATTGAGTTAACTGACTCACCATACGTAGTACTGAACATGAAGATAATGACCAGAATGGGGGAGGAAGTATTAAATGTCTTAGGAGAGAATGGTGAATTTGTGAGATGTTTACACAGTGTGGGATATCCATTAACTGAAGGAAGAACAGATGTAAAATGGCCATGCAATGATACAAAGTATATAGTGCATTTTCCTGAGGAGAAAATTATCTGGTCATACGGCAGTGGGTATGGTGGAAATGCATTATTGGGCAAAAAATGTTTTGCCTTAAGAATCGCATCTGTAATGGCAAAAGAAGAGGGATGGCTTGCTGAGCATATGTTAATTTTAGGTGTGACGCCACCGAATGGAGAGAAGAAATATATTGCTGCCGCTTTCCCAAGCGCATGCGGGAAAACAAATCTAGCGATGCTTACTCCAACGCTACCCGGATGGAAAGTGGAAACGGTAGGGGACGATATAGCATGGATGAAATTCGGAGATGACGGACGACTATATGCAATAAATCCAGAATATGGATTCTTTGGTGTTGCTCCCGGAACAGCAATGGATACGAATAAAAATGCTATGCTATCAATGAAAAAGAATTCAATATTCACAAATGTTGCACTGACGGATGATGGTGACGTATGGTGGGAAGGAATGACAAAAGAAAAACCAGTTCATCTAAAGAGTTGGTTAGAAAAAGACTGGACACCAGAAAGTAAAGAGAATTCAGCTCATCCAAATTCAAGATTCACTGCACCTGCCGGGCAATGTCCGGTAATTGATAAAGACTGGGAGAATCCAAAAGGAGTCCCAATTTCAGCTTTTCTGTTTGGCGGAAGAAGAGCTCATTTTGTTCCTCTGGTAAGAGAAGCCTTTGACTGGGAACATGGAGTTTTTATGGGTGCAACTGTATCGTCTGAAACAACAGCTGCGGCAGTTGGAGCCGTGGGACAGCTGAGATTTGATCCTTTTGCGATGTTACCTTTTTGTGGCTATAACATGGGAGATTACTTTAGCCATTGGTTTAAGATAGGTAATAATGCTGACAGAACCAAGCTTCCCAAAATATTTCATGTTAATTGGTTCAGAAAGGATGAGAATGGCAAATTCATTTGGCCCGGATTTGGAGAAAACATCCGAGTAATTGAGTGGATAATTAACCGGGTTGAAGGGAAGAATAATTTCAGAGAAACTTGTATAGGCAGGATCCCCAGTGAAGATTCACTTGATTTTAACGGATTAAATATCCAAAAAGATAGTTATGAAAAGCTCTTTCACCTGGATAAGCAAGAAGGAATTCAAGAAATTTCAAGTATCAGAGAATTCTTTCAGATTTTTGGTGAGAGACTACCTCAACGATTAGGAGAGGAACTAGACAAGATGGAAAAAAGAATACTTTCAATGTAAAAAAACAATTTAATAAGGAGTCTAAATGACTCCTTATTAATATTAAACCCTTATTGCATAGATCTAAGCTGATTATAAAATTCAACAGCAACCTGATTACGGGGTTCTAATTCAATACATTTTTGTATTGCAAAAAGAGCTTTGTTGATCTGATTATCCAAATAATAAGCACCTGACAAATTATACCAGACTTGGGGATCGTTCTGTGAAAAGTCCAAGCTTTTCAGGAGGTTGGCGATTGCTGTTACGTAATCCTTTTGCTCCAGTGCGATTGCTCCAATCCATTTGTAAGAAAATGCATCGGGGCTTTCATTATTCAAATTTACAAGATGATTCAAGGCTTCAGTGTAGCTTTTTATCGAAATTAAGAGAGTTATCAGTTCCTTCCGGATATTGATGTTTAATGGGCGATCAAAGAGGAGAATTTCAAGTTCTTTTTTTGCTTTGTCCGGATAACCCAAAGCGAAGTATCTTTGTGACAATCTGTAGTGAGCCTGTTCCCAAGTAGTCCATCTATCAACAACTTCAATAGATAAAGAATCAATAATATTGACAGGGTTGAAATCCTTTATTAATTTATTTGGCTTTCCTTTGGGGACAAAGGGATAAGCACCAGTAAGAATTCTGATACGTAAAGAGGCAATTGTTGAATCAAGTTCAGAAAAAGGGAATTTTTGATTTAACAGACCATCAAGGATACTATCAGGGGCAGGATTTCTTTGAGTTTTTGGGGCAAGACCTGATTTAATTATTTCATTAAAAAAGCTTTCAGCAATCAGACTATATCCTTCGACATTAGGATGGAGATGATCGACTATAAAATCATTTCCCACAACTCCCTTAACCGAAGCGTTATCGAATATTGTATCGAGTTCAACGCAAGGTATATTGAATTTTCTGGAGAGAGATTTGATAATATCATTGAACTCAGAGGGGGCCCGAAATCTTAGTGCGTCCAAATCCTTTGCTTTACGAAGTAGCTTTCTTGCACTGTTAGAGTTTCCAATCACCAATTCTTTTTTGCCTAATTCATAATAAGATAATGCGTTTTCATCAGAATCTTTAATTGATTCGAACGGAGGAAGATCCGCCAGATTCGAAACTAGGGAGCCAATTATAACAGGGCAATTTCTATCGGTTAATTTTGATAGAATTTGACTAATGTTATTCTCGAACTGGTGGATACCTTCCTGAAATAATTCTGATCTGTATGGTATCAGATTATTGCCCACCATCCGTTCCATAAGCGTTTCATTCTGTGACAAATTCTGTTCAGAGTGATTGCTTGAAAAAGCAATTGATAATGAATTGAGTGAATTCATTATCAACTGAAATGTCTTGAATTTCTTAAGAGTAATGTAAGAATCAATTAATATCGAGGAATTACCAAGGTTTTGAGAAGATGCAACACCAAGTGCCCCATAATACTCATTATGTCCAGTGTAAATAATTACTAAATCGGGTTTTTGTTGAAGAATTGCAGGGGTAAAATCCTTTAAGGTATAAGAATTAATTGCGGAAATTCCCAAATTAATTACTTCTATTTCAGACTCAGGATAGTAAAGCTGCAATTTACGTTTAAGAATGCGAGGAAATGAGGCATTGGGTACATAAGGCCATCCTGCAACGCTACTTTCACCCAGGACAAAAACTCTGTATGCATTAGCAGATTTCTTCTCACGGAATGGATCTGCTATTGTAGTTGGAGGCGCGGAGACATTCGTAAAATATTTATGAGTAATATTCGGATTAAGAAATAAATAATCAGGATATGCAGAGTAAGCTTTTGTAAATACAGAATAATCAGCTCCATATCCAAATATTTGAAGGAAGAACTCCAGAAGCAAAAAGAAAATAATGGGAATGAGAATTAAAATGGCATAATACCAGAGAGGGTATTTCCCGGATGTTGATGGATTATCTTTATTTTTTGTCAATTTTATTCTTTGTTTTGGTAACTGAAATATATTTAAAATATTAATTTATTTATAAAAAAGAGCAAGCCAAACAGTTTCTCTTGACAGGGAAGTATAAGTAATCCGATGTTTTAGGTGTGCAGGAATAATAAGATAATTTCCGGGTTTTAAATCAATTACATTATTATCAATGAATTCGATACCTGCGGATCCGGAAATAAGGATTACAAGTTCATTTTCTGATTGATCGTACCAAAATCCCTCAGGGGAGGAATGTCCAGAACTTACTATTCTTTTAAAGCGGAAATTATCTCCTGAGATTATTTCGTCTATTAGCTCTTCGGGAAGATCTTTTGGGATATTCTCAAATAAATTTTTCATCAAAATGTAACTCCATAGATATTAATAACCGTTGATCATTAAAAATAACCGTTCGGTAAAAAAAATACTAATATTATTATTATAACATGTAAATTTAATTATAAAATTCAGACGGAAAATTAAAAAACAAATGGTGAATAAAAAAAATTTCAATCGTGAACAAATATACTGGATTTGTCAATTCCTGGGTTGGGGTGGATTTATCCTGATCAATGTTCTGTTTACGGTTTTCATAAAAGGGGAAAAAAGTCAAAATTTCATAATATTACCTGTATATTTCATCTTGGGGATAGTACTTACCCACATTTACCGAAATTACATAAAAAAACATAGATGGCATTCATTAAGCATAAAAAAGTTAGTTACAAATGTAGTTATTTCAAATTTACTCATTTCTCTAATCATAGTAGCTATCTTTTATGGAATTATTATAATTTTCTCATTATCCGAGCATGAGTTTAACTGGATATACATAGTAATATCGATTTTTAATGTATTCATCATAATTATTGGCTGGTCATTAGTATATTTTTCAATACATTTTTTCGAAAACTACAGAAATGCTGAAATTGAAAGGCTAGTATGGGAAGCAGCTGTTAAGGATTTCGAGTTAAAGACACTCAAGTCACAACTTAATCCTCACTTTATGTTTAATGCTCTAAATAGTATAAGATCACTTATTGAAGAGAATCCAGAGAGAGCAAAGACAACTATTACTCAGTTATCAAATATTTTCAGATATTCGCTAAGGATAGATAAAGTAGAAACGGTTCCACTTGAAGAAGAACTTAAAACTGTAATTGATTATCTCGATTTGGAGAAGGTAAGATTTGAGGAGAGGCTCAATTATGAAATTGATATAGATCCAATGACAAGAGGGATAGAAATTCCACCAATGATGATACAGACGCTTGTTGAAAACAGTATCAAACATGGGATTTCGAAAATTCCAGATGGAGGCAAAATTAGAATTAATTCAAGGAGAAATAAGGAGTGCCTAGTTTTAGAAATTGAAAACAGTGGGGAAATAGATTTGGAGGCATTGAACAATGCGACAGGATATGGAATCAGTAATACCAAACAGCGTCTTAATATATTATTCGGAGGACGCTCAAACTTTAGAATTCTAAATACAACCAGCAAAAACAAAGTTGAGAACTTTGTAAAAGTTGAAATAAAAATACCATTAGGAGGTAATTGCAATGAAAGCACTTATAGTTGATGACGAGAGATTAGCCAGAACCGAACTCAGAAGACTGTTAAACCCTTTTAAGGAAATAGCTATAGTAGGAGAAGCTATTAACTCTGACGATGCTATAAAGAAGATTGCTGAATTAAAACCTGATTTGCTATTTCTTGACATACAAATGCCAGGGAAATCGGGTTTTGAACTACTTGAGAATCTAGACACAGTACCAAAAGTGATATTCACAACCGCGTACGATGAATATGCGTTAAAGGCATTTGAATATAATGCTCTGGATTATTTATTAAAACCAATTGAACCGAAGCGGTTAGAAGAAGCAATAAAAAGAATTATAAAGAGTGTTTCAGAGGAGTTGGAAAGTGAAGGGCATAGTGAATCCCTTAAACCTGAAGATCAGTTTTTTGTTAAAGATGGTGACAGATGCTGGTTTGTAAAATTAATGGATGTCAGGTTGTTTGAATCAGAGGGCAATTATGTGCGACTATATTTTAACGAATATAAGCCTTTGATCTTAAGGACACTGAATTATCTTGACGAGAGACTAGATCAGAAAACATTTTTCAGAGCAAGTCGAAAACACATAGTAAATCTAAAATGGATTGAAGCGATTGAGCCGTGGTTAAACGGTGGATTACTTGTAAAATTAAAAGGGGGGCAAAAAGTTGAAGTCTCAAGACGTCAATCAGTAAAATTCAAAGAGATGTTAAGTTTATAATCCGGATCAGGTCTTTTGTTTTTTCTTTTTAGCTGCAGGGAAAAGAATATTATTAAGAATCAGACGATATCCAGGAGAATTTTTATAGATATTTAGTTCAGTTGGAGGGTCACCAACCAAGTGTTGGTAATCCTCCGGATCATGCCCCCCATAAAATGTGAAAGTACCCCTGCCATAGTTTCCGTGGATATACTTGACTTGATCCAATCCTTCTCTTTCACCAAGAATTACAACTGACTTTTTAATTAGATTTTTTCTAAAAGAGGTAGTCTGACCCATAAATCCTTTAATAACATTTACATGATTCTGAGTTAGCATAGTTGGAACCGGGTCATATTTTGCAGAGAATTCAAACAGGGAAAAATAATCATTTTCCTGAGACCCAACTTCCATTGGTTGAATATCGATATCACTATATTCGTAAATCATGGGATTCATTTCGAGTGCAAAATCCTCAAAGGCAAGCGAAAAGGAAAAATCCAATTTAGTTTGAGCTCCGGGCTCGGGTGGATCTCCATCGAACATCCTATCGCAAATATCGGTATTGTGAGCAGCCAGTGAAATATCGTAGGAATCTGTTGCAGAGCACATAGCAAATAAAAAACCACCATTACCGATGTATTCTTTTATTGTAAGAGATACAGAACGCATAAGTTCAGAGACTTTTCTGAAACCGAGTCTTCGGGCATCATTTTCGTATCTAATCTGCTGTTCAATGTACCATTGGGCATTCGCATAGCTTGCATAGAATTTACCATACTGACCCGTAAAGTCTTCATGATGGAGATGAAGCCAGTCATATTTGGACAAGTCACCATTAATTATCTGCTCATTCCAGATTTTTTCATAAGGAATTCCAGCATACTCGAGAGCAATTGTTACAGCGTCATCCCAAGGTTGGAAACCAGGGGGTACATAGACAGCCACTTTTGGAGCTTTTTCCAAACGAATCACTTCCATATTTTCAGATTCACTTTGTACCAGAGAGTAAATATCGGCTACTTCAACGGGGGTGAGTTCCGAGTAATATACACCGGCTATTCTACACTCAAGAGCTATATCATCTGAAAAATCAATCATAAAAGAGCCCCCACGAAAATTTAGCAACCAGTCTGCTTTATAACCCTTCTCAAGAGCATGATAAGTAATACCATAAGCCTTAAGATGATCAGTTTGAGCAATGTCCATATTTATGAACAATTTATTCTGAGCAAAAGATGCATTCAATAAGAGCAGAGAAAAAATGAGAGAATAAAAGTGTTTCATATCAAACTCTTTATGCTGATTTTCTATCTTCAATATAAATTGGGATATCTTTTTTAAGGACAGTATCCTTTGTAATAATGCACTTAGTTACATCTTTTTTGGAAGGAAGATCAAACATGATGTCAACCATAAAATCTTCAAGGATTGACCTTAAAGCCCGAGCACCTGTCTTCCGATCAAGTGCAATTTTAATAATTTCATCTAAAGCAAAAGGATCGAATTCGAGTTCAATTCCTTCCATTGCGAAAAGTTTTTTGTACTGTTTAATAATTGCATTTTTCGGTTTGGTAAGGATATTCTTCAATGCCTCTTCATCTAATGAATTCAGGGGTGCGATGACAGGGATCCGGCCAATCAATTCAGGAATAAGTCCAAAGCGAAGGATATCTTCAGGGCGGACTTGGTTGATCAATTCATCATCGGTCAATTCCCTGGTATCTGTCAGACTAGTGCCAAATCCGATTTTGCTTCTGTTAATACGATTTGAAACTATTTTTTCAATACCTTCAAAGGCACCACCCACAATAAAAAGAATATTCTTAGTGTTAACATTAATAAGACTTTGTTCCGGGTGTTTTCTGCCGCCTTTAGGAGGGACACCAGCAATTGTACCTTCAAGAATTTTCAAGAGTGCTTGTTGCACACCTTCACCAGACACATCGCGGGTAATTGAGGTGCTCTCACTTTTCCTAGCAATTTTATCAATTTCGTCAATGTAGACAATACCCTTTTGTGCCCGTTCAAGATTGTAATCTGCAGCCTGTAAGAGGTGAACCAGGACGGTTTCCACATCATCGCCCACATAACCAGCTTCTGTTATTGTTGTAGCATCGGCTATGGCAAAAGGTACGTCTAAAATTTTTGACAGAGTAGAAGCAAGAAGAGTTTTTCCCACTCCAGTTTTACCAATTAAGAGGATATTGCTTTTTTCAATTTCCACCTCATCGCCGGACAAAATGGGCATATTAGAATGGACTCGTTTATAATGATTATAGACAGCTACAGCAAGTATTTTCTTAGCGCGATCCTGACCGATAACATATTCGTCAAGAACAGCTTTTATTTTTGCAGGGATAACAACCTTGGGGATTTTAGATTTGAAATTATTTGCCTGACCCAAAGTATTACGCAGAATATCCATACTGCTCTGAATGCAAATATCACAAATATATGCATTGGGACCAGCGATAAGAGATATAACCTCTTCATTTCCACGTCCACAGAAGGAACATTTAATAGTTTGCTGACCAGTTCGTTTACCCATAAAATTAGCTCGTTTTTCTTTTAAGTTGCAGTATTTTTTCCCGACACTTTTCCGAATAAATTGAATCGGGATAGTTCATTAAGAGTTTTTCCAGACTACTCGTAGCTTTAGAATAGTCTTTTAATCCGTACTCGAAAATTTCGGACATGAAAAAGAGGATCTTATCCGAGTAGATATTTTCCGGATTATTTTCGAGTGTAAGTTGTAAAGTTTGTACAGCTTTATTGTAGTCATCATTAGCAGTAAGGAGTTCAGCTATTCTAAAATTCACGTAATCACGAAGGAGGAAGGAGGGAGTGGAGTTACTAATTTCCAAAAGACCATTCAGCGCGTTATCGAAATCCTCCATAAAAATTCGAAATTCGATATCAGCAAGTCGGAGAAGGTTAATGGAATCATTAAGTGATGAGTTAAAGACCACCAACAACTCCAACGCATCATTTGCTATATTATCATTTATTTTCTTTGACAGTGAATCGAGTATAGTACGCGCAGAAATAATATCGGATTTATAGAAGTAACAGAGTGCGCGATAATATTTGATCTGATAAAAATTTGGATTTGAGTTATTGGTTATCAAAAATGTATTATCAAAAAGTGTTTCCGCGTCATTAATGTCACCTTTCTTTATTGCCAAAATACCATGATTCAATACAGCATCAAGATAAAAACGCGACATGGGATAGTTTTTGGTTATCATAGAATAGTTTTTCTCTGCTTCCGGATACATTTTAAGGCGTTTATCATAAATCAGAGCAATCCTTAGGATAGCCTCAATAGCACTTTCACTATTGGGGTAAAGATTTATTATTTCCATGTAGGATTCTATCAGGCGAAGGTAGCCTGGCTGATCGAGAGATTGAATTCTATAGACGGGTTTCCATAAATCATTATTAGCTAAAAAATTTGATTCAAGCGAGGCCTCGAGAGTTTTTGCGTAACTCAATTTTATCGAAGAGACCATCGGGCTAGAGGTATAGTTTGCAAGCAGATAGTCGTAAACTTTTAATGCAGTATTAATATCACCGGAGTTTTGTACTCTTTGAGCAAAATTAAGAAGTTCATTTCCTTGTTGTTTTTGAACCTCATCAAGCAATTTATAGGTATTAAACGCATCGTCATATTGCTTTGCTTCAGTATAGAGAATTCCGAGTAAATGAGCAAAATTCATGTTCTGTTCCGGATTGTTTTTTTCGAAGACAGAAATAAAAGAATTAAGAGCATCCGGTTTTGAGAGGTAAGGATAAATTCTGGATTCAACGTTAAAAATTTGTGCCGGATCACGAATTACTACAAAAGCAAGTTCCTCAGCAGCGTTTTTATACTGCATTGTTATACTATAAAGATTAGCTAATTCGAAAGCATAAAAGACTTGATTAGTTGTGGAAATCTTGGCTTTTTGAAACATTTTTATTGCTATATCGAATGCTCTGACATTAAGGGCATAACCTGCAAGAGTTCTAAGAAATGCATCGTTATTGAATTTGGAAGCTGCATTTTCCCAAACTTGTTCTGCCTCGCGTTCTGATCCGGACAGGAAGTAAGTAACTCCGAGCAGGCCATATAATGACACATCTGCTGGAGTTTTTTCTATCCGGGATTTAAGTAATTTAACGGAACCGTCATAATTTTTCAGAAGGACATAAATATTATTGAGGGATGAAAAAAACTGAAGGTTGTCCGGTTGCTTAGCATAAACATCCTCATAAATTTCACATGCCTTTTTTAAATCTCCTGCCTGTTCATAGCTGCGCGCCAGAAGGAATTTATTGTTCAAGTCTCCAGGTTGAGAGAAAATGCTTGGGAACCAAAGAATCAAAAGCAAAAACAATTTTAACATAGGTTTAAAGATAGTGAAAAAAATGGTGTTTTTCAGTAGAAAAGGGGAGTACCAGTAATATCAATGGATTGCTTTCAGGAGAAAAAACGAAAGAAACTGATTAAATGAGTATCAGCGCAAAATGCAAGAATTTTTTTTTTATTATCTTTAAAGTATAAAATATGATAAATCTAAATTGAAGAAAGAAGTCAAGTTTTCTCAGTCGAGAAATTTCGGGATATTATTATCTTTTCTTTTTCATATCCTGACACTGAGTAGTTCTCTACTGTTTCAGATTTTTGAGAAGTCAGAAGGATTTCCACAGATTGTGAGTTTAAGTATAGATAGAAATGCAAATCAGTATGAGCAATTAGTTGAGGATAAAACAAAAACCTCAGAAGAAGAAAAGGATATTAAGGATAAGGAATCCGGGAATTCAGAAGAGGATACAAAGGAGAAATTGTCTCTGCAGAGTCAGATATCAGGTGCAGATACTCTAGGACTACAACAAATATACTCTGAGGGAACACTTAATGTGAGGATCAAATATCCAATGGGGTGGACGTATATTGACCAAAATAATAAAGGGAGGCTGGACGGAGTAACTTTTCTGGGAATAGGATCGGGAGATAAGGAGCCTGCGTATGTACACTTAGAAGTCAGGGAGAAATATCTGTTTAATCCGGCAAAATTCAAGTTAAGGGAAGAAATAAAGAATGCTGAATTGTTTTATAATGAGCCTGAAGAAATGGAAGGTGAAGTAACCCAGATAGTATATATAAAGACAAAAGAGGAGTATGATTATTCGATTAAACTGACCATTAAGGGATTTGATAATTTCTTGCAGTATAAACCGGTCTTTTTTGGAATGATAAAATCCTTCAAGTTTGGTTCAAGTTGGTTTTGGGAAAAGATATAAACATTCAAGGATTTTCGTCTATGTCGGGTTCCAGGTGAATATTAGTCTGAGAACGTTTGATTTTTCTTGATATTTCAACTTCAATCTCATCGCAAATATTATGGGCAGCCATAATATCAAGCGTTTTTTCCACATGAATATTCACATCAATGAATTTATAAGGTCCTGATTCTCTAATTTTCAAGTTATGATAATACTTAACTTCGGAATGATTATCCAGGATCTCTTTAACAGTATCAGAAACACCAGGAGGGGCTTTATCAATGAGTGCATCGAAGGATCTTTTACCGAGTCTGAAACTTATGATTAAAACGATAATAGAGACTGCAAAAGCAGCAATGGAGTCTGCATAGAAGAAATTGAAGGAAGAAGCAATCAAGCCAATCAAGACTACCAGAGAACTTAAAATATCTGTTGAAAAATGAAGCGCATCGGCTTCCAAAGCCTGACTATTGTATTTAATTGCGGCCTTTTTAAGTGCTCTTGAACGGGAGATGTCTATGATAATTGAAGAAATTACGACTATGTAACTCCAAATTGTTATGTCAATTTCAACCTCGTGAGTGATAATCCTTCTTACCGCTTCATAAATAATCCATACACAAGTAATAAAAAGCAGGATAGTTTCAACCAAGGCAGAATAATTTTCTATTTTACCATGTCCATAATTATGATTTTCATCGGGAGGGAGGTCAGAAAAGCGGACAGAGAAGTAAGTGATTATAGCTGCGATAAGGTCCAAGCCTGAATGGAGTGCTTCTGAGAGGATGCCAAGACTCCCCGTCATCACGCCTACCACAAGTTTAAATCCAGTCAGAAAAATTGCTGCAGCTATTGAGGAGAGTGCGACATTTCTCTTTTCCTGAGGTTTATATTCCGACTTATCCATATGAAACAAACAATTTTGATATTTAATAAATAAAAATAGTAAAATGTTAAGAAAAACCGGCTACTTTGAAAAATAAATATTCAGGTGTTAAAGAATTAAACAGGGGACTGAATAAGAGAGATTAGATGTTGAGAATAGGTTAATTATTGAGTTTTTATTCTCAAAATTAGGAATGAAAGAATAATTTAAGTTCTAAGTTTTGGAAAAGAGAAGTCAGAACTAATTATTGAAGATTGAAAATATGACCGAAAGGGAAGCAGAAGGGAAGGGTAAAAACGGCAAATATGAAAGAGAAGTTGAACTAAAACCGTGATTATTGAAATATCAAGGATAATAGGAACGAAGCCAATGGGAAAAGAAAGGTTGGCACATATATTGTTCAATAGGGGGAGTTAAATCCTAAAAAAAGAGAAAAATATGATAAAAGGCACAGTAAAAATAGCAAGTGAAATTTGCAAGGGATGCGAGTTATGTATTGTTGCATGCCCTCAAGACAGTCTTCAATTATCAAGGGAGATTAATTTAAGGGGATACAGGTATGCTGAGTTAAAGGATGACAATTGCACGGGATGTATAAATTGTGCATTAGTTTGTCCAGATTCTGCGATCACGGTTTACAGGATGCCGAAAAAGAGCAAGTAGTTTTAGAAAAATCAAACTTGAAGAATGGATAATAAAATGACAAAAGAAATAAGATTAATGAAAGGGAACGAAGCACTTGCAGAGGCTTCAATAAGAGCCGGATTGCAGGCATACTTTGGATACCCAATAACACCGCAATCAGAAGTATTAGAGTATTTTGCAGAACAAGCACCTAAAAGAGGTTTTACGGTATTACAAGCCGAAAGTGAAGTAGCTTCCATTAATATGGTGTTTGGAGCTGCGGGAGCCGGTGCAAGAGTAATGACTTCTTCATCAAGCCCAGGTATTAGTTTGATGCAGGAAGGATTGTCTTATATAGCAGCCGGGGAACTTCCATGTTTAATAGTAAATGTGAACCGAGGAGGTCCAGGATTAGGAACAATCCAACCTGGTCAGGGAGATTATTTCCAATCAACAAAGGGGGGGGGACACGGAGACTATCATTTGATAGTTTTAGCACCGTCATCGGTACAGGAAATGGCTGATTTTGTATTCGAAGGTTTCAAATTAGCAGAAAAGTACAGGAACCCGGTTATGATTTTGACAGACGGTGCATTAGGACAAATGATGGAGAAGGTTGAGCTACCTCCTGAGGGGTCGCTGCCATATGTTCGTCCTGAATGGGCAACAACAGGTAAGGCTGCAACAAGGGAAAGGAATATAGTTACAACTCTGTTTATTGAACCTGAAGTAATGGAGCAGGTCAATATCAAGTTACAGAAGAAATATACGGAAATCTGCGAGAAGGAAGTAAGATACGAGACAATCAATTGCGAGGATGCTGAGATAGTTTTGTGCGCTTATGGATTGAGTGCAAGAATTTCACAAAAAGCAATGGATTTGGCCCGAGAGGGTGGAATAAAGGCAGGCATATTCAGACCAATTACTCTTTATCCATATCCATATGAAATATTAAATAAATTAGCCGAGACGGCTGATCACTTTCTTGATGTGGAGATGAACGCCGGACAAATGATTGAGGATGTCAGATTAGGGGTAAATGGAAAGAAGCCAGTTCATTTCACGGGCAGGATGGGAGGAATGATTCCTGATCCTGAGGTTATTTATCAGGAGATAGTCAAAATAGTCGGAAAGAAATAAGACTAAGGAGAAAATATGGAAGAGAATGTTTTAGAAGGTTTAGAATGTGTATATGTAAAACCTGATACCTTAACTGATAAGTATCAGCATTATTGTCCGGGATGCGGACATGGTGTTGTGCATAAGGTATTAATGGAAGTAATTGAGGAACTGGGAATACAGGACAAGACAATTGGTGTAGCGCCGGTAGGGTGTTCTGTATTTGCTTATAATTATATGAATGTTGATATGCAAGAAGCTGCACATGGAAGAGCAAGTGCTGTTGCTACAGGTGTGAAGCGAGTATTGCCCGATAAATATGTGTATTCGTATCAAGGTGATGGTGATTTAGCGGCTATAGGTACGGGAGAAACTATACATACAGTTAACAGAGGTGAGAATATTCTGATGATTTTCATAAATAACGGAATTTATGGAATGACCGGAGGGCAAATGGCCCCGACATCGTTACCGGGTCAGGTAACTTCGACTACGCCTTATGGAAGGGATCCAAAAAAAATAGGATATCCTTTGAAGATAACTGATCTGTTAGCAAATTTGCCCGGAGCATACTATGTTACAAGGCAAGCTGTTCATACACCTAATGCTGTAAGGAAGCTAAAAAAGGCGATTAAAAACTCGTTTGAATACCAGCTGCTGGACAGAGGAACATGCTTTATAGAAGTTGTTTCGAACTGTCCTTCAGGATGGAAAATGACACCGGTGGACACAATAAAGTATCTGGAAGAAGAAATGTTGCCACAATATCCACTTGGTGATCTGAAAGTACCACAGAATAATTAGAAGAGGAAAAAATGCAAAAATCAGAAGAAATAATTATTGCAGGATTCGGAGGTCAGGGAGTTTTATCATTAGGACAGATGCTTGCCTACTCTGCAATGATAGAGAATAAAGAAGTAAGCTGGATGCCCTCATATGGTCCTGAAATGAGGGGGGGCACGGCTAACTGTATAGTGATAATTTCTGATACAAGAATCAGCTCTCCAATAATAACGAAATTTGACAGTGCGATTTTATTAAATCAACCATCAATGGATAAGTTTGAGAAGGCTGTGAAACCGAACGGGCTGATAATATATGAGGAATCAACAGTTGTAAGCAAACCCAGAAGAGACGATGTCAAGTATATAAAAATTGCAGCATTAGAAGAAGCAACTAAATTAAACAAAAAGCAAGTAGCCAATATGGTGCTGTTAGGTGCTTTTCTAGAATTAAAACCGCTAGTTGGTATAGAGACAATATTGAAAGCATTGAAGACCGTACTTCCGGAGAGACATCATCATACCATTCCGGTAAATCAGAATGCACTAACAAGAGGGAAAGAGATTGTACAGGAACTACAATAAGTTAATAAGGTTTATTAAATTAAATGAGGAATACCCATGGCTGAATTAGATTTTAACTGCAACCATGCTTGCCGAAATTCTTGTTCATCACTTAATGAAGCATTAAGGCAAGAGACAGCTTCAGTGAGATTTTATGAACGAGTGTTTGAGGAATGCAATTCACCTGAAATAAGAGGTTTTCTTGCCGCGATTATTGAGGAAAGACGGCAGAATATTCTTAAAATTATTCAGAAGTTGAATGAAATTCATGCCAGAAGTCAATCAATGGACGGTATTGTGAATAGTTTTTCAGGTTAGATAAAAGAAATTTATTTTTCTAGGGAGCGTGTTATTGAAAGCAATGATCGCTCCCTTTTTTTGTTTTAAATAAGTGAATTGAGAAATGAGGGGGTGCGGGTTGAGAGGTTTATTTCCGGTTGTTGATTATAAGAACGAATTCACCCTTTAGATTTCTTGAATCAGCAACGGCTGAAACTTCTGATATAGATCCATGCAGGAAGAGTTCTTTAGGGGTTGAAATTTCGTATGCCAGGGAGACCGGAGTATTTGAACCGAAGGATGATTTGACATCAATAAGAAGACTTCTTAAACGATATGGGGTATCCATGAGTACAATAACGTTTTTAATTGAACGGAGAGAATGGAGTTCTTTTCTGCGAATATCTTTTTTTGGGCTCAACCACCCTGCATAATAGAAAGAATTCAAATTAAAGCCCGAGGTTATGAGTGACGGGAGGAGAGAATTTGCCCCCGCGACAGGAGTGACTTTAACTTTGTTACGGATACAAAGGTTTACAAGATCAAGTCCGGGATCTGAGAAGACCGGAGTTCCGCAATCAGAGATCAGGGCTAAGTTTTTTCCTTCGAGTAAAAGGAGGAGCAGTTGCATGGACTCTTCTTCTTTGGAATGTTCATTAAGTAAGGTGAGTTTTTTTTGGATTTGAAGATGAGCGAGAAGCCTGTTTGCTTCACGAAATTCCTCGCATACAATAAGATCAACTTCTTTGAGGACTGAAACAGCGCGAAGGGTTATTTCATCATAATTTCCAATTGGTGTTGAAACGAGATAGAGGATACCCGGCATCGTTTTATTTTTTCAAGTGTGGGGGAATGTAACCACGATAAGTGTCAAAGCGTGCGTTATAAAGGACTATATTAAAACCGGTATCGCGAAGTGTGCCTCCACTAGGGTAGAAGTAGTAGGTTGAGAGTTCACCATTTTCATCGGGAGTCGGGACACCTTTCAGAGAATAGAATTTAACTTCATAGAAACCAAGTTTATAGGGGGTATTTTCTATCTGGAGTCGTAAGGAATCGTCCGAATAAATAAATTTTTTCATAATAGTTAAGGAGACAACCCTCTCCGGAAATGGGAGAGGGTTGCAGGGAAAAATTAAACTATACCTTGGTCGAGCATCGCATCAGCAACTTTGAGGAATCCGGCGATATTAGCACCATAAACGTAATTACCCGGATTTCCGAAGCGTTCAGCTGTGTTGACGCAGTTATCATGAATTCTAATCATTATCTCATGCAAGCGTTTATCAACTTCTTCAGCCTGCCATGGGAGTCTCATGCTATTTTGAGTCATTTCGAGACCAGAGGTTGCAACGCCACCAGCATTTGAAGCTTTACCAGGAGCATAAAGTATTTTAGCTGCTTCAAATACTTTAACGCCCGGGATGGTGGTTGGCATATTTGCTCCTTCGCAAACGCAAATACATCCGTTTTTAACCAAATCTTTAGCAT
>JAAYVN010000034.1 GCA_012517155.1 Ignavibacteriales bacterium
AGGAAAATAGTTGACATACAACTTAATATTGTGAAAGAGATGCTTCTTTCAAAAGAAATAGACATAGAAGTTCCCGAGGAAGTGCGGGACTGGCTAGCGGAAATCGGTTTTGATCCAAATTACGGAGCCAGACCACTAAAACGAACGATCCAGAAATATTTGATAAATCCATTATCACAATATCTCCTTGCTTCAGCATTTTCGAAAGGGGATAAAATAAATGTTTCGGTAGGGGAACGCGGGCATCTGGAATTCAAGTAAACCAATTGCCGGGACAGAGGGAACCGAGTCCCGGCAATCACAAATTCTGCTTTGGAGTTGGGGTAAAGATAGTCCGAAAGCCGTCATAAAGTGCCGATGAATACGTACTTTAGCCTTCTGCGGAAAAAGCTAAAAGCAGTCGAATTACATTAAGTAAGCTTACATAAATCTGTTAATTGCTTTAGCAATAATTTCCACTCCCTTTGGGATAATTTCCTCAGGGGTATTAGAGAAAGCCATACGCAAACAGTTGTTTCTATTGCCCTCGGGATCAAAAGTTTTGCCGGAAATAAAAACGGCTCCATCCTGCAAAGAAGATTTCAGAACATCAGTTGCATCCACTCCCGCGGGCAACTGCAGCCAAATATAAAATCCTCCTTTAGGATTAACCCAAGTAACTTCAGGGGGCATAAAAACGTTAAGAGCTTCCACCATAACTTTCGCCCGTTTTTTATATTCACCGCGAACCCATTTGACGTAATCAAAGAGTTTACCACTGGAAAGGAATTCATTTGCAAGAACCTGCACATAAGTAGAAGTACAAGCATCCATTGACTGCTTAGCCACTTCGGTTTTGCCTATTATTTCGGGCGGACCAAAAAGCCAGCCAATCCTTAATCCGGGTCCCATAATCTTTGAAAAACTGCTGACATAGCAAATTTGAGGAGATTCGGGTTCAACAGTTTTCATCGGTATACAAAGTTCAGCATCGCTATCATTAAAATAAAGTTCGCCATAACAGTCGTCTTCCAGAAGAATTATATTTCTTCCGGCGAGGATTTTTAATATTGCTTCCTTCCTCTTTTTCCCATAAATAATTCCAGCGGGATTGTGGAAATAGGGGGAGAGATAGATCATTTTGGGGGCGGGTTTTGAGTCGAGGGCTTTTTCCAGTTCATCGGGAAGAATTCCGTCCGCATCCATTGAAACGGGGATTAATTTTGCGCGATGAGCCAGGAAGGATGCTAAAGCACCAATAAAAGTCGGGTACTCAACAATCACGGCATCACCGGGGTCAAGCAAGATCTTATTCACCACGTCAATTGCCTGAAGAGCGCCGGTAGTTATCAGAATTCTGTTTTTCTCAACCTGCATTCCTTTCCTTTGCATATAATCCATAAGCGATTTAATCAATGGGGGGTAACCGCCAGTGGGACCATATTGAAAGGCAGCTTGTTTTACAGAAAGGGGTAACTGATTATACAAATCTTCGACTTCTTTTATTGGGAAGAGAGTGTTTCCGGGCATACCGCCGGCGAATGAGATTATATCGGGTCTAACAGCCACACTCATCATATTTCTAATTTCCGATGAGCGTAAATTTTCAACGCATTTTGAGTATTGTATTTCCATTATTCCTCCGTTTGATATATCGGGTTCGATAAATTAGCGAAGAAGGTATTTCGATTGACAGAATAAAAATAGTCTTCAAACAAAGATAGAATTTTATTCGCAATTAAACAAACACAAGCAAAAGCGGAAAGAGGAATAATTATTTAACATCAAGGGATTAATGTGTGATAAATTCATATCTCCAAATGTTTTTCGTATTTTTGCAACAGATAATCAGAAGAAAGCAGAAATGATTTTAGAAAAAGAAGAAATAAAACTTCCGGAGCAACAGTTGAAACTGGTTACAGCCGGGTGGGGAAATGAAACAGTTGAAGAAACTGCAGTGAGCAGCATAGTTTATAATTCCGATGGATTAAAAGTAAAGGGGTACGTTGCATATCCCAAAGACCAGTCCAAAAAATATCCATGTATAATCTGGAACAGAGGAGGAGCAAGAAAGCGGGGGGTTATTGATGAGTTCAATGCAAGGGGAGTATTCGGGAAAATTGCGAGCTGGGGATATGTAGTTTTTGCCTCGATGTACAGGGGGTCAATAAAGGGGGAGGGGTGTGACATGTTTGGCGGGGAAGATGTTAACGATGTACTAAATCTCATTCCGCTTGCTGATGAAATTCCGGCAGCAGATAAAAACAGCTGGGGAATTGAGGGATGGAGCCGCGGAGGGCTAATGACTTACCTTACTTTACTCAGGAGCAATATTTTCAAGGCTGCAGTGACAACCGGAGGCATAAGCGATTTGGGGAAGATTTATCATGCCAACAAATTATTTCATACTTATTATACTGATTTTTTCAAAGGGAAGGAGCTAAATGAAGAGTTAAGCAAACGTTCCCCGATAGAATCTGCAGAGAAGTTTCCGAAGGGGACAAATTATCTGATAATGCATGGGGGAAAAGATGAAACAGTCCCACCGAATCAATCCTTTCATTTAGGAGAGAAGCTAACAGAATATGGGTATAATACAAGGCTTGTAATATTTGAAGGGGGAGACCATTATCTAAAAAGGCACAGAAAAGAAACAGAGACACTCAGGGAATACTGGTATAAAAAATATTTAGGATAAAAAGAGAAAAAAAGACCGGGAATTATAATGCGGGGGATCCGGGGAATATAATTTCCTGAGTTCTTTTACTGCGGGGGAAACGGCTCTTAATACTTCCCTGGTTTGAGAGGGCTGTCCCAAGAATTTTACCGTTAAACTTAATTGCCACCTGTCCATTGAGTCCGCATTCAGTTTTTATCGTACCGCCGGAGAGATAAGTTTTCAAGTGAGAAATATCAGACGCCTCAAAAACTCCGCTTGTAAAGTGGTTGCCGAGAATCTGAGCCGCCTGAGTATGCAAAGTAATTTTTCCGTCTTTATCAAAAGAGCCGAACTTAGTTCCTATTCGAGTAAACGAATCAAGGTTCTCGTCATACCAGCCTGAATCCAGAAAGAAAATATCATTACCCCGGATAATATAGGCGTAATCAGCTAACACATCCGGGGGGAATCCAAAAATATCGGACAAGTAAGAAAAATTAGTTTGGAGTTGTTTTGGCGAGGCAAAGCTAATCCGAGGTTTTGGGAACTCCTGAGGTTTAGCCGGTTCGGTTTTTCCGATTTTCCTAAACTTGACTATAAAGAATCCCTCGGAGAAGAATTCCCAAGGATTGAGGCGCAAACTCAGTTCAAGCGAGGGGTGGAAATTTTTATTTTGATAAGCAAGAAATCCCTTATTTGCAGAGAGTGGAAGAGTTACGGGGATTATCTCAACGGGATATTTCTCAAGGATTTTATTAATAACCGCTTCGTTCTCTTCAACCGTCAAAGTACATGTTGAATAAACAATTTCTCCTCCGATTTTCACCATTTTGAGAGCAGAAACGAGGAGTTTATACTGCAATTCGGAAAGTCCGTTAAGCTTATCCTCATTCCACCAATTACCAATCTCGCTTTTTTTCTGAAGGATACCAAGTCCGCTGCAGGGGGCATCGACGAGGACTTTATCAAAATAGTGGTCATAAATTCTAGACAACCATTCACCCCTGAAATTAAGGACTCCGGCATTCACGGAATTCATTCTATCAATATTAAATATCAAAGATCTGACGCGGCTTGTTTGAATCTCGTTGAGAATCAGTGTTCCCTTGTTTTGCATCATCCAAGAGAGTTCAGTTGACTTGGAGCCGGGGGCGGCGCATAAGTCAAGTACCTTATCTGCCGGGGAAGGATTGAGGGCAAGGGGGGGCAACATAGATGAAAGACTCTGGATATAATAGTCGCCGCAAATATGCTCAACAGTTTTACCGGCAAGTTTATTGCCTTCATCAATCCTCAGAGCAAAGGCGAAACGATCCACCGGAGAAGAAGTGATTCCATAGCCAGTTTGCAATTGATGAGCAAGATTTTCAAGAGATGTTTTAAGAGTGTTAACGCGCAGAAACTGGGTTGAGTCCAGTAAGGCAAGTTCAGAATACTTTCTAACGGCATCCTCACCAAACAATGCGATAATATAATCATTAATATTTGATCCGAAGTCAGTCATAACGAGTTAAATCCGGGTCAGGTTCAGAATCTGAAAGATTTTATTAACCGCCTCGGAGTGATCCCTTTTTTCTCCAAAAAGGAGTTTAAACTTTTCGACAAGAGTTTTAAGAATGGAATCGAGGTAAGCGTTATAACCAGCGAGCACCGAAGTTATATCCGCCTCATTTTCCGGTATCAGGATTTCACCCTGTTTATGCCGACCGGAATAAACAATGTACTTGGCTTTTTCATAAGAGTTCACAATCATCACGGGTTCGCCATCCGAAGTAAATATTTCGAAGGCACCGAACAATTCATTTCCCAGAATCAAGCTTTTAAGGGGGAGAAGCAGCGTGGTGGCAGGGCAGGGGAAAAGAAAATCGTCAGGAAATTTCTTTAATCCCGAAGCCAAAATTGCGGAGACAGAGTCGGCGATAAATTTTTTTGTTTCCAATTAACCGCCCAGCACCTTTTCATAATATGCCTCATATTGAGGGATGACGATATCGGTTCTGAAGAAATCAACCGCACGAGAGCGGGCGTTCTGGGAGAAGACGGAATATTTCTTTTCATTGGTCAATAAATCGAGAACGTATTTAGCCATTCGTTCGATATCGCCAATTTCGGCAATAAAACCGGTGCGGTTATGGACAACAAGTTCAGGAAGACCGCCAACGCTAGAACTAATAACGGGCAAGCCGCAGGACATAGCCTCAAGCGCAGAGAGACCAAAGCTTTCAGACTGAGAGGGAATCAAGAAAATATCGGAGCAGTTAAGAATTTCAGTCAGAGCTTCCTGTTTACCAAGGAAGACGACTTTATCGCTGAGGTGAAGTTCCCTGGAGAGTCTTTCGCAGTCTCCACGGTCGGGGCCATCACCAACGAGAACAAGTTTTGAAGGGATGGATTTCTGAACCACATCGAATACTTTTATAGCATCCTGAACTCTTTTAACAGTTCTGAAATTAGAAACATGCACCAACACTTTTTCGCCATTAGGGGCTATATTATGCTTAAGGGGGCTAGTTCCATCAACAGGGCGGAAAAGATTGCAATCAATAAAATTTGGTATTACTTCGATATCCTTCTCGATATGATAATTGGTAATAGTTTTTTCCTTAAGATAGCGGGAAACCGCAGTCACACCGTTACTTTCCTCGATACTGAATCTAACCAGATGAAGAAAGGAGGGTTCCAAGCCAACCAAAGTAATATCGGTTCCGTGGAGGGTGGTGATTATTTTAAGTTGTTTTTCCTTTGCCATAATTTGCCGGGCAAGATATGCACTGGTGGCATGAGGGATGGCGTAGTGAACATGAAGGAGATCAAGTTTTTCGTAAGTAGCGACCTCGACCATTTTGCTTGCAAGTGCAAGGCTATAGAGGGAAAACTCAAAGAGGGGGTAATTGCTGATTTCCACCTCATGGAAGAAAATATTTTTGATATAGTGATTCAGCCGGAAAGGCATAGCGTAGCTTATAAAGTGAACCTGATGCCCCTTAAGGGCGAGTTCCTTTCCAAGTTCAGTTGCAACAACTCCGCTTCCTCCGTATGTGGGATAACACGTTATACCAATTTTCATCTGAAATCCTTCATGCACAAATAAAACAAAAAATCAACTCCCCTAAAATAACATTTATTATGGAAGATGGCTAAAGGGGGGCTCTTAAACATTCAAAAACAAAAAAGATCTCTCACCGGTTTTATTCTTATCTGGCGTTCTGCTGAAGCTTTGGCTGGTTATCATTGCTTTACGCAGGTAAACCGCCCGGGACATCCACGGGATTCAGACGATTTTGTTTGTATTTTATTCTCCATTTTCCCATATTTATCAGACAGTTTTTTGATAATTACCAAGGTATTCAAATCAATTGTTTTAAAGGCTATTATATGATAAGATTATTCTTTACTTTCCTGGTATTCTTCGCATTCAGTTCAGGCGTATTTTCCCAGATCACCTGGATGCAAACCAACGGCATAAATTCCGAGAGGGTTCAGGCACTTGCCATTGACACTTCCGGGAATATCTATGCGGGGACAAATGCAAGCGGAGTTTTTATAACTACAGATAAAGGGTTTAGCTGGACAAAAATTGATTCAGGTATGCAGTATAAAAACACGCGTGCACTCATTGTTGACACTTCCGGTTATATTTTCGCAGGTTCTTCCGGTGGAAAAGTTTACCGCTCCCCCATTACGCCCGTGATATGGACTCAGATGAGCAGCGGGCTCACCGCTTCCGATGTCCGCTCCCTCGCAATGGACTCTCTCGGAAACCTCATTGCCGGTTCATATACAGACGGTATTTTCCGCTCGACTGACAAAGGAGTCTCCTGGGGAAAAACAACTACAGGTTTAACTTCCGGTACGGGGCTTTCGCTTGCGGTTGATATGTCTCAGAATATATACGTAGGCGGTTTTAGCGGAAAAGTTCACCGCTCCTCCGATCACGGACTCTCCTGGACGCCCGTAAATATCAGCGGTGTGTTTGCTGATGTAGCTTCCCTTGCCATTCATTCTGATGGTGCCCTTCTTGCCAGCACTCTCGGTTCAGGTTTTTTCCGCACAACGGATATGGGTTCGAGCTGGACGGAAATAGGGGGAGGCTTCCTGAATTCCGGAGTGAGGGGAATTGCACACAATCATGCCGGAGATATACTTGTTGCTGCTGGAGACGGTTTTTACTTATCGAGTGATCTTGGTCAGAACTGGACCTACTATAATGATGGTCTTACAGTCCCGTCACTCCTTTCAATTCTGGTTGATCATGACGGATACGTTTACGCAGGCACATATGGCGGCGGAGTCTTCCGGACAGCAACTCCCCTGACGGAGATAAACAAAGAAGACTATCCCCCCTCTGAATTTTCTCTGTTGCAGAACTATCCGAATCCATTTAATCCGGAGACAGTAATCAGTTATCAGTTAGCAGTAAGGAGTAAAGTTACTTTAGGGATATATGACATTTTGGGGAGGGAGGTTGCTATACTTTTGGATGAGGAGAAGGAAGTTGGAAAATACACAGTCAGGTTCAATGGTGAAAGCTTACCTAGCGGATTGTATATCTGCCGGATAATCGCCGGTGATTTTGTGAAGACGATAAAGATGATACTGGTAAAGTAGCGTTTATAACGTTCATAACGTCATAACGTCATAACGTTCGTAACGGATATGAGTTGATGGGATTATAGGTTGATTAGTTGATTAGTTAATAAGTTTATTAGTTTAGAAGAGAGAAGAAAATGAATAAGTTAAAAATAATGTTTCTGATTTTACTGCTTACTGAAGCAGCGTTTGGAACCATCCGCTATGTAAGCAAGACGGGTAGCAGCACACCTCCTTACACAAGCTGGGAAACAGCAAGTGATTCAATTCAGAAGTGTATTAGTATCTGTGTTGATGGCGATACTGTAATAGTAGCCAACGGAGTGTATAAAGAAAGCCTGATAATTAACCCCGCAATTACTTTAATTGGCAGTAGTATGGATAGCTGTATTATTGATGGAAGAGGATTGGCTTTAATAACAATTTCTTTGGAGGATCATGGCTATATCAGTGGAATTCATATTATTGGTAGAGGAAAAGAGAATATGAACTTTAAAGGAGTATTATGTGGCGACTTTAAGAACTTAGATGTA
>JAAYVN010000035.1 GCA_012517155.1 Ignavibacteriales bacterium
GAGTACGCAGAGTTCCACGCAGAGTAAGGCAGAGGAAAAGCTCATCATCTGTTTTTTCACAATAAATGACTACTTAATGACGGCGAAGCGTAAGGACGGCGCAGCCGGTTGCTGCGCCGTTAGTTGTTGTGGTTTTATGAATGGTTTATTTTGCGTATTCTTTCAGCATTGCTTTCAGTAGAAAATAGAATTTTTCTACTGCCGCAACGTTCACCTGCTCGTCCGGTGAATGGGCTCCGGTTATCGTTGGTCCGAATGAAATCATGTCTGTACCGGGGGATTTGTCCCCGAGTATCCCGCACTCCAGACCTGCATGAATGGCTTTGATTTCCGGTTCGGCGTTGAATAATCGCTTGTAAACACCCTTCGCCGTCTTTAATGCCTGCGAATCGAGGTTTGGTTTCCAGCCCGGATAATCATCCCCGGTGGCTACTTCTGCTCCCCCTAACCGGAATACTGATTTTACTGATGCGGCTATGTATCTCTTTGCCGATTCCACTGAACTTCTCTGGGTGGTTATTATCGAGAGAGTCTCCCCCTCTGTCTGGATTATCGCCAGATTGGTTGAGGTCTCCACCAGTCCCGGAAGATCCTGACTGTAGTTTATTACCCCGTGCGGAACGGCAATAAGAGTTTTTACCAGCCGCTCCGTGAATTCCTGTTCGAATACTCTGTCAACTGTGGCAGACGAAGGTTCAGCCTTAAGGGTTGCATTCCCGTCCGAAGTCTTGTACTCATTCCTGAATTCGTTTTCGAGAGTTTGGAGTATATTTTTTAACTCTGCTGTATTCTGCGGGGCTATGTAAATTGTTGCCTCTGCTTCGCGCGGAATTGCATTGCGTTTGTTTCCCCCCTCAATTCGTGAAAGATGATATTCGAAGGGGAGAGCGTAAAGCACCCTGGCAAGCAGCTTTAATGCATTTGCTTTTCCGGTCTGAATTTCGAGTCCTGAATGTCCCCCCTTTAATCCGGTTAGAGAAATATCAAACGCTATATTTCCGGAAGGTATCTGCCGGAAGGGGATTTTCCACTTTGCCGTGGTTCCGAATCCGCCCGAGCAGCCGATATAAAATGCGCCGTCTTCCTCGCTGTCCAGATTAAGCAGGGTTTTTCCGCTTATTATTTTTGGGTCCATTTTTCCCGCTCCGTTCAATCCGGTTTCCTCGTCAACCGTGCATAGTATTTCAAGCGGACCGTGTACTGCTTCCTTGTCGTTCACAATTGCCAGAGCCGCGGCAACTCCGATTCCGTTATCTGCACCCAGGGTTGTACCTTCTGCTTTTACCCAGCCGTCTTTATATGCAAGTTTAATCGGGTCGTTATCAAAATCGTGCTCTGTTCCTTTGTTCTTTTCACATACCATGTCCACATGCCCCTGCAATATAACCACGGGTTTGTCTTCGCACCCTTTAGTTGCGGGGACAAGCACACAGATATTTCCTGCTTCATCCTGTTTGTATTTCAAGTCCTCTTTTTTACAGAATTCTTTTATGTACTCAAGTATCTTTCCTTCATTTTTTGAGGGACGCGGAATTTGTGAAATTTCATAGAATCTGTCCCATACAAGTTCAGGATTGAGTCCTTTTAATACGTCTTTTGACATTATACCTCCGTTTTATTTGTTTTGTTAATTTCCATTTTGTTTCTGGCTTAATCGGGCATTTTTCTTATCCATCTCGGTAAGATATCTTTTGCGGATTCTGATTGAATCCGGAGTCACCTCCACGAATTCGTCATCGGTTATCCACTCTATTGCCTGCTCGAGCGTAAGAAGTTTTGCAGGCTCAAGCCGGATTGCCTCATCTGCACCGGCTGCCCTGAAGTTGGTTAGCTGCTTGGTTTTGGTAACATTAACCCGCATATCGTTAGCACGGGAGTTTTCTCCCACCACCATTCCTTCATATACTTTGGTCTGTGGTTCAATAAAGAAAGTTGTGCGTTCCTGCAGTTTGAACATTGCGTAAGAGCTGGCTTCCCCCTGATCCAGTGAAATCAATGCTCCCCGCTGCCTGTTAATTATTTCCCCCTTGAACGGCTCGTATCCGTTGAAGTTGTGATTAAGTATTCCGGTTCCCCGCGTGTCGGTCATGAATTCCGAACGGTAACCTATCAGTCCGCGTGCCGGAATAATAAACTCCAGCCGTGTGTTCTCGTTATATGTAAGCATGTTTTTTATTTCCGCCTTGCGCTTCCCCAGTTTTTCCATTACTATCCCCACAAACTCCTCCGGCACGTCAATTATTACATGCTCCATCGGCTCGCATAGCACGTCCAGTACTTTCTTTGTAATCACTTCGGGTCTGCTAACCTGCAATTCATACCCCTCCCGGCGCATATTCTCGATGAGTATTGAAAGATGCAGTTCCCCTCTGCCGCTTACCTTAAAGACATCGGGGGAGTCGGTCATCTCCACTCTTAAGCTAACGTTGCTTTTAAGTTCTTTTGATAACCGTTCGCTTAAGTGCCTGGTAGTTACGTATTTACCCTCGCGACCGGCAAAGGGGGCGTTGTTAACCATAAAGTTCATGGTGATTGTCGGTTCGTCCACATCGGTGAAAGGAAGGGGAGCAGGATTAAGTGGAGAAGCGATGGTATCGCCGATATCCACTTCCTCGATTCCGGCAATTGCGCCAATATCCCCGGCATTAAGTTCATCCACTTCAGTACGGTGAATATTTTCGAATGCATAAAGCCGGGTGATTTTTGCGTTGAATTTATCCCTGTTCCGAGGGATCACCACAAAATTTTCCCCTAAAGAAATTTTTCCGCATTGTATTCTCCCTATGCCAATCCTCCCGAGATAATCGTTATAATCAATTGCAGAAATGAGCATCCGGAAAGGGGAGTCCGGTTCCACATTCGGCGGGGGGATGTTCTTAATAATAGCATCGAAAAGGGGAATAAGATTTGCGCCCTCATCCGCAAGTTCTTTTTTGGCAATCCCCTGCTTTGCGATCGCATAGAGGAAAGGGAAGTCAAGCTGCTTATCAGAAGCACCCAGCGCAACAAAAAGATCGAAAACCTCGTTCAGCACTTCGTCCGG
Organism: Ignavibacteriales bacterium; assembly: GCA_012517155.1. Classification (GTDB taxonomy): domain Bacteria; phylum Bacteroidota; class Ignavibacteria; order Ignavibacteriales; family Ignavibacteriaceae; genus JAAYVN01. The sequence continues at coordinate 3,044 of JAAYVN010000035.1, forward strand.
ACGCGCGTCCTTACGGTCAATCTTGTTTATCACTACAATCGGTTTGATGTTCAGTTCCAGCGATTTTTTCAGCACGAAACGGGTCTGGGGGAGGGGACCCTCAGCTGCATCTACCAGCAGAAGCACACCGTCCACCATCTTGAGCGTTCTCTCAACCTCCCCTCCGAAATCCGCGTGCCCCGGAGTGTCAACTATGTTTATTTTATAATCCTTAAATTTTACGCTTAAATTCTTGGCAAGAATGGTAATCCCTCTTTCTCTCTCGAGTGCGTTGGAGTCCATAATTCTTTTTTCTACTACCTGATTCTCCCTGAATGCCCCTGTCTGTTTCAGCATATGATCAACTAACGTGGTCTTTCCATGGTCAACGTGTGCAATTATAGCAATGTTTCTGATCTTTTTTAATTCGAACAATAAATCCTCTTATATTTATAAAATGTCTGTTGATAAATTAACTGTGTCTGATAGTAAGAATATCCCCGTCCTTAACTTTATATTCCTTTCCTTCCAGCCGCCAGGCACCTGCCTCTTTGCACTTTGGGAATGATCCGTGCTTTGTGTAATCATCATAATGAACCACTTCCGCACGGATAAACTTGTCGAAGAAATCAGTATGAATAACCCCTGCCGCTTCCTGTGCGGTGCTGTTGAACCTTACCGTCCAGGCGCGGCATTCATCCTCTCCCACGGTAAAGAACGACTGGAGTCCCAGCAATTTATATGCAGTGGTCAGAATGCGGGATAGTGCAGAATCGGATATCCCGAAATCGGCCATGAATACTTCCGCTTCCTCCTGGGACAGCTGCGACAGCTCGAACTCGAATTTTGCAAAGAAGGGGATCATCTCCGGTTTGCTCTCCTCAAATAATTGTTTCAGCTCCGCTATGGTCTTATCGGCTTCCCCCTTGGAGTCCTCATCGAAATTCACTCCCACTATTAGCGGCTTGATTGAGAGAAACTGATATCCGGATAATAATTTCTTTTCGTTTTCATCGAGCGGAAGAATACGCAGGGGGAGTTCTTTTTCGATATGACCCTGCAGTTTTTTAAATAGTGCCAGCTCCTTTTGGAGTGCATCGGTTTTGGTTTTTAGTATATCCTTGTTAAGTTTTTCAATCCGGTTTTCAATCAGCGCCATATCAGTCAGAATGAATTCGGTCTCAAGGAATTCGATATCCCGCTTCACGTCAATAGTATTTTCCGGATGCGGAATGGCTTCATCCCTGAACTTTCTGACTACATGCAGAAGTGCATCGTTATTCCTGACTTTATTCAGAAAGTCGGAAGTTATTTTTACTTTTGAAGTGTCGGAAAGCTGTAATCCGGGAATATCAACTATTTCAAGCGTGGCGTTGACCTTCTTTTTAGGATTAAAAAGGAGAGTAAGCTCATCCAGCCGCACATCGGGTACTTTCACCACCGCCTTTAAAGACTCGTGCTTTTCAGGGTCAGGGGTGGTTGATGTAAGTGCGTGAAAGAGGGTTGATTTTCCGGAATTTTGTAAACCTATTAAACCTATCTGCATATAATTCAAAATATTTATTAAAATGAAGTGCAAATTTACAAAAAAAGCGGGAAATATCCTGAACATTTTCCTCCCCCTTCCTCACTCTTAACTCCTCTCCGTCTTCCCACTCCCATTTGTTAAAGGGAGGGAAGGGGAGGGTTAAGAACAATAACTGACAACTAATCCTCCATCACTCTAACCCCTTCCCACCATTCACCATTTGATAATTATTCCACAATCCCGTATATTGCTATTTATTTTTTTTAAAGCTAATAAGGATTATGAAAAAGATTTCTATTTCGGATTTGTCAAAATATGTTGGGGAAGAAATATCAATCTCCGGCTGGGTTTATCATAAACGCTCAAGCGGTAAATTGCACTTTGTGGTTCTGAGGGATGGCACCGGCTACCTTCAGTGCGTATATTTTAAGAACAATGTTTCCCCGGAGGTCTTCGAACTTACCGAGTCTGTTGGTCAGGAGTCTTCCGTTATTTGTAAAGGTACGGTTAAAGAGGATAAAAGAGCCCCGGGGGGCTTTGAGCTTGATGCAAATGACTTTACGGTTATTACTGCGGCTACCGACTACCCGATCACTCCAAAAGATCACGGTATTGAGTTTCTTATGGACCACCGCCATCTCTGGCTTCGCTCAAGTAAACAGGTGGCTATCCTGCGTGTCCGTCACCGCATTATTAAAGCTATCCGTGACTTTTTCGACGGTAATGGCTTTACACTGGTCGATTCTCCTATTCTGACACCTTCCGCCTGTGAGGGGACATCCACTCTCTTTTCTACCGACTATTTCGACCTTGGCAAGGCTTATCTTACGCAGTCAGGTCAGCTTTACGCCGAAGCAGGTGCAATGGCGCTCGGTAAGGTCTATACTTTCGGACCTACTTTCAGAGCTGAGAAATCAAAGACCCGCCGCCATCTTACAGAGTTCTGGATGGTTGAACCGGAAGTGGCTTTTAATGATCTTAACGATAATATGGACCTCGCAGAGGAGTTCCTTGAGTATGTTGTTCAAACTGTGATCAGGGAAAGGGAAGCCGAACTGAAAATCCTTGAACGAGATATCACTAAACTTCAGAATGTTAAACGCCCCCTCCCCAGAATTTCCTATGACGAGGCGGTTGAGATCCTCAGGAAAAACGGCGTTGAGTTTGAGTGGGGGAATGACCTCGGCGGCGGTGATGAGACGATTATTTCGAATCAGTTCGACCGCCCGGTTATGGTTCACAGATACCCTTCCGAGGTGAAAGCTTTTTATATGAAACGCGATCCCGAGAATCCGAAGGTTGCTTTAGCTGTTGACGTGCTTGCCCCCGAGGGGTACGGAGAAATTATCGGCGGCAGCCAGAGGGAGGATAGTCTTGATCTTCTGCTGGAAAGAATTGCCCAGCATAATCTTCCGCTGGAGGATTTCCAGTGGTATCTTGATCTCAGAAGATTCGGCTCTGTTCCTCACGCCGGCTTTGGACTTGGTATTGAAAGAACTGTCGGCTGGATTTGCGGTCTTGATCACGTCCGCGAAACCATTCCGTTCGCCAGAATGATTTATAGAAAAACTCCCTGATTGATCGTGGAGATTTACAAATTTAACTTTGATTGAATAATTATGACTCTGGAGATTATCTTATTCATATTGTTTGCCCTGATAGGTGCTGCATCGGGCGTGCTGATGATAACACGGAAAAATCCCGTTATGTCCGCCCTCTTTCTTATTCTGAATTTTGCGGCGCTTGCCGGTGTTTACCTCCTGCTTAATGCGCAGTTCATCGCGGTTGTGCAGATTATTGTCTATGCCGGGGCTATTATGGTCCTCTTCCTCTTTGTGATAATGCTGCTTCGCCCCGATGCGGAAATCAGTATCCTCAGAACCAACCCCCTCCTGAAGTATGTTGCCATTGGGGTTGGCGTCCTGGTGTTTGCTCAGCTGATTTATCTTATCTTTTTCTTTAAGCCGCTGAATATTACCCCTTCTGATGTTGCTGAGAGGATCCAAATTGGTACGGTTGAAAATATCGGTACTGAAATCTATACAAAATATATAATTCCTGTGCAGGTTGCCGGGTTCCTCCTTCTTTCCGCTACTATCGGCGCACTTGTACTCGCTAAAAAGAAATTTGAGTAGTCTATGATACCTGTTGAATATTATCTCGTCCTTAGCGCTTTTATGTTTACAACCGGAGTTATCGGGGTTTTAATACGCCGTAATGCTATTGTTCTTTTTATGTCTATCGAGCTTATGCTAAACTCGGCTAACCTGACTTTCGTCACTTTCGCTTCCTTTCTTGGTGATTCAGCCGGGCAGGTTTTTATTTTCTTTGTAATGACTGTGGCAGCCGCCGAAGCCGCCGTGGGTCTTGCTATTATGATTGCCCTCTTCAGGAATAAACAGACTCTGAATGCAGACGAAGTTAACGTCCTTAAATGGTGATCCTTTGAGATTAATTTGGAATTTATAAACTTATACTAACTTAATTGAGCAGATGATTAACTGGATTTATTTGACTGTTGCCCTCCCGATGATTGGTTTTCTGATAAACGGATTGCTCGGGAGCAAAATAAAAAATGAAAAGGTAATCGGGATAATAGGCAGTAGCGCTGTCGGCATCCCTTTCCTTATATCGGTCGTTGCGTTGTTCGAACTGCTGGCTTTGCCTAATGATCAGCGGGTTTTCAATGTTCCGCTTTTTACCTGGCTTTCCTCAGGCTGGTTGAATGTCAGCTTCGCATACCGAGTTGACCAGCTTTCGATTGTTATGGCTCTGGTCGTTACCGGCGTTGGGTTCATAATTCATATCTATTCTATAGGTTATATGCATGGCGATAAAGGATTCTGGCGCTTCTTTGCATACCTGAATCTCTTTATCTTCGCTATGATGAACCTGATACTTGCCGATAATTTCCTCCTCCTTTTCCTTGGCTGGGAAGGGGTCGGACTCTGTTCCTACTTATTAATTGGTTTCTGGTACGACCGGAAATTTGAAAAGTCAACCACCTCAGATGCGGCAAAAAAGGCTTTTATTGTAAACAGGATAGGGGACTTCGGCTTCCTTTTGGGAATGTTTCTTATTTATATAACATTTAACAGTCTTAATTTTGCCGAGGTTTTTTCCAGGGCAGCTGCTCTCTCCATTCCCACATATGTTTTTGAGTTTATAGCTATCTTCCTTTTTATCGGCGCCACGGGCAAGTCGGCACAGATACCTCTTTTTGTTTGGCTCCCGGATGCAATGGCCGGTCCGACTCCAGTTTCTGCACTTATACATGCTGCTACCATGGTTACTGCAGGTGTTTATATGGTTGCCCGTTGCTCGATTATTTTTGCACTCGCTCCCTCCGCTATGGCAGTGGTTGCGGTTATAGGGCTTCTTACAGCTGTTTTTGCTGCTTCTATCGGACTGGTTCAGAATGATATTAAAAAGGTTCTGGCTTACTCTACCGTCAGCCAGCTTGGATATATGTTCCTTGCGCTCGGACTTGGAGCTTTCTCCGCTGCCATTTTCCACGTTATGACTCATGCATTTTTCAAAGCCCTCCTCTTCCTGGGTGCCGGATCTGTTATTCACGGTATGCACGAGGAACAGGATATAAGCAGATACGGCGGGCTTAAAAAATATATGCCCACAACGTATATAACCTTCCTTCTCGCTAGTATTGCAATCGCGGGCATTCCTCCTTTCTCCGGGTTCTTTAGCAAGGATGAAATTCTCTGGCATGCGTACATTAACGGCGGTTTGTTTGTCTGGATTATCGGTGTATTCACCGCACTCCTTACAGCATTCTATATGTTCCGGCTTGTGTCCTTGACATTCGAGGGGAAGGAACGGTTCGACCATCATTCGGTTCACCCGCACGAGTCTCCAAAAGTAATGACCATTCCGCTTATCGTTCTTGCGATCCTTTCTGTTATTGGCGGATTTATCGGTATTCCTGAAGTCTTTTCGGGAACCGGCGGAAATTTGTTTTCTTCATGGCTTGAACCGGTATTCAAAACTGCGAATTCAAAAATTCATCATTTCGGATTGCATTCCCATTTCGAGGAAATCCTTTTGATGGCTTTATCCGTTGCCGGGGTTGTTTTCTCTATCTGGCTTGCCAGACATATATATATTAAAAATACCCGGATCGCTGATTCCGTGGCTGCTAAGTTCAAAGGCTTTTATTCCCTTCTCCGGAATAAATATTTTATAGATGAGCTTTACGATTCCACGGTGGTTAACCCGATTAAAAAAGTTTCGGAAAACCTTCTCTACAGGATCAACGATGTTAAGATAATTGACGGGGCGGTTAACGGTACTGCTGCCCTGGTTGACAAACTCTCCGCTTTAATAAGGAAATTCCAGACCGGCGCTGTGCAGTTCTATGCAGTGATTATGGTCTTCGGAATTGTAGTTGCTTTATTCTGGATTTTATTAAGTCTTTAATATATGGAAAATAACATAATTACATCGGTTTTGCTCTTCGTTCCCCTGGTAGGGGCGATGCTGGTTCTTCTGTTCCCGCAAAAAAATGCCCCACTTATCAGATTCTGGGGACTGTTTGTTTCTCTGGTTACCTTTGTGGTTTCCATGGTTATTTATACCGGCTTTGACCCATCCGTTTCCGGATTCCAGTTTGTTCATAAGATTGCCTGGATACCCTCACTTAATATAACTTACTATCTCGGGATTGACGGTCTTTCCATTCTTCTGATACTGCTCACTACTTTCATTACTCCGCTTAGTCTCATTTCCAGCTGGAAAAGTACAGGGCATAAGGTGAAGGAGTTCACATTCTTTATGCTGCTGCTTGAAGTCGGAATGCTTGGCGTTTTTCTGTCGCTCGATATTTTCCTCTTCTATATTTTCTGGGAAGCAATGCTAATCCCCATGTATTTCATAATTGGTATCTGGGGTGGGAAAAGAAGAATATACGCTTCGGTTAAGTTTTTTATCTTTACGATGGCAGGAAGTCTTGTGATGCTGGTTGCCATGATCTGGCTTGCCGTATATGCTTCTGAACAGCTCGGCTCGTTCACTACAAACCTGCTTGATTTGTATAAAGTCGGTCCGAATGTCCCTCATAATATCCAAAGCTGGATGTTCCTTGCATTCACTCTTAGTTTTGCAATCAAGGTTCCACTGTTCCCGCTTCATACGTGGCTACCCGATGCCCACGTCGAGGCTCCTACTGCCGGCAGCGTAATTCTTGCAGGAGTTCTGCTTAAAATGGGTACTTATGGATTAATCCGTTTCTGTCTCCCCCTTTTCCCGCAATCCTCGATTCAGTTCGCCCCGTATATTAGCGTGCTGGCAATTATCGGAATAATCTATGGAGCTCTGGTTGCTATGGTACAGAGCGATATGAAAAAGCTTGTTGCATATTCCTCCGTTGCTCACCTTGGTTTTGTGGTGCTCGGTATTTTTGCATTTACTGAGGAAGCCATGCAGGGGGCAATAATTCAGATGGTTAACCACGGCTTGTCTACCGGTGCACTCTTCCTTCTTGTGGGGGTAATCTATGAAAGAACTCATACCCGTGAAATTGCCGACTACGGCGGAATCGCTAAGATTGTTCCGGTTTATGCTACCGCTTTGATGTTTACTTCCCTCTCCTCGATCGGGCTTCCGGGACTGAATGGTTTTATTGGCGAGTTCCTGATCCTTCTCGGTACGTTTAAATCATCCGTGCTCGGAAACTGGTGGTTCGCGGTCTTCGCTACAAGCGGTGTGATCTTTGCAGCTGTCTATCTTCTCTGGATGTATCAGCGCGTCTGCTTTGGCAAGGTTACTCATGATAAACTGAACAAACTTGAAGATTTGAACACCAGGGAACTAGTGACGTTACTCCCGATTTTTGTATTTATTGTCTGGATAGGTATCTATCCTTCAACTTTCCTCAGACTCTCCGAAGTCTTTTCGAATAGTCTGATTAATTACATTATGAAAATCTAACTAATATGAAAAAAATAATCTGTCTCTTCTTCGTTTTCGCTGCGTTGGCATTTATAAGTGTCTCTGCTCCGGTTTATGCCGCTTCGCCTGATAATATTCCGGTTGAGAACCTTGATTCTTCTCACAGTAGCTCCGAAGCTCATCCTCTTCCTACTCCCTATATGGTAATTCCCTTTATTGTCCTTCTGTTAATGATTGCTTCCGGACCTGTTTTGTATCATCACTTCTGGGATAAATTTTATCCCCTGATTTCGATTGTCCTGGGATTGATAACCGCTGCTTATTATTTCATAATTCTGCACGATCCCTCGGCAGTGCTTCACTCGGTTGTTGAGTACCTATCTTTTATTGCGCTTCTAAGCTCCCTCTTCGTTGCATCAGGTGGGATCCTAATTAAAGTGGATAAAAAAGCAACCCCACTTATCAACGTCCTATTCCTCCTCTTCGGTGCGGTGATATCGAATGTTATTGGAACTACCGGCGCATCGATGCTTCTGATTCGTCCTTTCATAAAAATTAATAAGGGCAGGATCAAACCTTACCACATAATCTTCTTTATTTTTGTAGTGAGCAATACAGGAGGTGCTCTTACGCCTATCGGAGATCCGCCCCTGTTTCTGGGCTTCCTTCGGGGTGTTCCTTTCTTCTGGGTTATTCAGCACGTCTGGTATATCTGGATACCCACCATTCTTATGATACTTCTTATTTTCTATCTAATCGATTCAAGAAATAAAAGCGGCGAAACATCTTCTGAGGAATACTCAGGCAGGATTGAGTTCAGGGGAATCAAGAACGTTATTTTCCTTCTGATAATTGTTATTTCTGTTTTCATAGATCCGGGCGTTATGAGCTGGGTTCCAAGTCTCCATCCTTTCCCTCTTGGAATAAGGGAAATCATTATGTTCTCGATGGTCTATATTGCCTATAAATTTGCGGACCAGAGTATCCTGAAATCGAATGAATTTGACTTTGGACCAATCAAGGAAGTTGCATATCTCTTCGTCGGAATATTCCTTACTATGATCCCCGCGCTTCAGTTGATAGCCTATGAATCAAAGGTACTTCACGATCACCTCAATGCAACCACTTTCTACTGGGCAACTGGAACTCTCTCCTCTTTCCTCGATAACGCTCCCACTTACCTGAATTTCCTTAGTGCAGCTATGGGGAAGTTTGGTCTGGATGTTAACTCAATGGCTAATGTTAAGGAGTTTGTGATTCACGATGAAATTTATCTCCAGGCTATTTCCGTTGCAGCGGTCTTCTTTGGAGCATGTACCTATATCGGTAACGGACCTAACTTTATGGTTAAGTCAATAAGCGAACGTTCCGGTATCCAGATGCCAAGTTTCTTTGCTTACATGTACAAGTATTCGCTGCCGGTTCTTATTCCGGTATATTTCATTATCTGGCTCATATTTTTTAACGCATAAGTTGTGAGATTGTTATGAAAACTTTGGATGATGTACTGAAAAATAAAATTCACGGAATTTATTACGGCAAGCGAATCCTCCTTCCGTTTGCGGCGAATTTTTTGAAGATTGTGGTTGAGGACGATGTGATCTCGGATTTCTCCGACAGCACTGAGAGCGGCGTTATAATCGAGGAAAAGGAGAATTTTACAAATATATATTTCCTTGAGTATAAGAAAATCAACGAGGCTGTCGGTAAGTTCAAAGGAATAAAAATTCTCCTCGCAGAAAAGGATAAAGATATCTTTGATTTTGCAAATCACAGGAAATTGGTTCTCTATCTCCGGGAAGAGCATGTAGTGGAAATTGAAGAACTTGATAAAGAAATTATTTTTATAGACTAAATTATGATACCATCATTACAAGACCTTTTTAATATACTCCCGCCGGTTATTATCGGAGCGGGAATCCTTATCGCACTTACGCTTGAAATGTTCGTAAAACCGGCTAAGAAAATTATCCCTCATTTTGCTTTTCTGGTTTTCCTCTTCACTGCGTACTATTCCCTGATGACTATGGATAAGGAGACTTATTCCCTCAATACCCTGATGAGCGGAGGGGGATTGACGAATATTCTTTATTTTATTTTTACTTTCGGAAGTGCGATTGTTGTCCTTATTTCGTATGACTTCATCCGCAAGAAGGATATCGTCTCATCCGAGTATTATATCCTCCTGATGTCCGCTGTCCTTGGAATGATGATAATGGCTTCCGCAAAGGACTTCCTTATGGTCTTTCTTGGTCTGGAACAGATGTCCGTTTGCTTTTATATCCTTGCCGGTATCAACAGGCGTAATCTCCTTTCAAACGAAGCCTCGCTGAAATACTTTTTGCTCGGCGCATTTGCCACCGGTTTTATTGTTTACGGGATCGCGTTTATATACGGAGCTTCCGGTTCTCTGTCTTATCTGGTGATCACAAACGCTATTGTCACCGGGCAAAATATAACATTTCTGACTATTGGTCTTCTACTTTTCATAATCGGATTCTCTTTTAAAATCGCAGCTTTTCCGTTCCACATGTGGGTTCCCGACGTTTATCAGGGCGCCCCAACTACCGTATCGGCTTTTATGTCAACCACCGGAAAAACCGCTGCATTTGCGGTTTTAATAGCCTTGCTTCTGCCCCTTTTTACCGTTGGCAATTATCAGATATTCGGTCCAGTTTTGTCCTTACTGGCGGCTTTGTCCATGATCTACGGCAGTATTGTTGCAATCGCTCAAAAGGATATTAAAAGAATGCTTGCATACTCTTCGATAGCTCATGCCGGCTATATGCTCATCGGTATTGCGGCTGGTATTCCCGCCGGCTCGGCAGGAGTGATTTACTACCTGCTTGCATATACGTTTATGAATATCGGCGCTTTCGGGATAGTTGCATATCTTGAGGGAGTGGAAGAGACAAATTTACATATTGAGGATTATGCCGGACTCGCAAACCAAAAACCGGTGCTTGCTGCACTCCTCTCTTTATTCATGTTTGCTCTGGCGGGAATTCCTCCTCTGGCGGGCTTTTTCGGAAAGTATTATGTCTTCGTGGCAGCCATTAAAGCCGGTCTTGTGTGGCTTGCTCTGGTGGGTATCGTATCCAGCGCAATCAGTGTCTACTTTTATCTGCGCCTTGTTGTTTATATGTATTTCAGGGAAAACTCAAAAACTATAACGGTGTTCGATTCTTCCTATTCGATGTTGGGTATTATTATAGCCGCCTTGCTTGTAATAATTGTCGGTGTTTTCCCGAATACAGTGGTTGAGTTAATTACACATTTTATAAGTTAAAAGAGGTTTAATTATGCAGCCTCTCTTTTCTGTTCAGCAGAGCAGAGGGCTTGATGATTATGCGATCAACAAGCTTAATTATCCTTCCCTCTTGTTGATGGAAAATGCTGCTAACAGCATTTTTACCAAGATAGTAAAATATAACCCGGAGTTAGGTCCCTCCGACAGGATCGGAATAATCTGTGGAAAGGGAAATAACGCGGGGGATGGCTTTGCGCTTGCCCGCATCTGCGTGGCAAAGGGGGTTGCAGTGCAGCTTCTTTGCCTTTATGATGAATCTGAACTCTCTCCGGATTCCTTCACAAACTTTAACATCCTTAAAGCCCTTGAATCAAAAATTCTCAATATCAAGCGCTTTACATCGGTTAAGGACTTGAGCATATTTAAGGATTGCACAATTATTGTGGATGCTATCCTTGGAACGGGCGCACAGGGTCCGCTCGTTGAACCGCTTAAATCAATAGTGGAAAAATTGAATTCCATGGAGGCTTTTAAGGTTGCTGCCGATGTGCCTACCGGACTAAATGCTGACACCGGCTTCGGGGATACTGTTTTTGAAGCTGACCTTACAGTAAGTCTTGGCACTTTGAAACGCGGTTTGTTTATTGGTAGGGGATATGAATATGCGGGAATTGTTGAGCTGGGATTTATTGGGGTTGACTATGATTGGGTTTCGTATCGCTTTACCGACTTCCTGATTGAAAAACATGATATTCCTTATATTTTTCCAGTGAAGAAAAAGACTGTAAACAAATACTCAGCCGGTAAGGTGCTCACTATAGGAGGTTCCGGGCGTTATGTCGGTGCCGCGGAATTCACCGCTTTCTCCGCAATGAAAGTAGGTGCGGGTGCATCGGTGCTTGCTGTCCCTGCATCTGTCAAGAATAATTTTAACCGCTTTCCTGAACTGGTTCTCCAACCTTATCCCGATAACGATTACCCCTGGCTTTCTGCGGATGCTGTCGATTCGCTAGAAAAAAGTATTGAGTGGGCGGATGTCATTACCGTCGGTCCCGGTCTCGGCAGGGAGGAGGATACTATTGAGGCGGTTGTGTATCTCCTTTCAAAATTTACTTCCAAAGTTTTTGTTATTGACGCGGACGCCCTTTTTGCTCTTTCAAAAGCCGGAGTAAAAAAACTTATGCTCAAAAATTCAATACTCACTCCGCATCTGGGCGAGTTTGAATTGCTATCCGGTGTCCCTCTCTCTGAACTTGAACAAGATCTACTGAGGGCAGGAAGACAGTTTACTAAATCGTTTGGTCCTTGCCTTGTTCTTAAAAACCCAAAGACAATAATGTTTACCCCAAGCGGTGAGGCGTTTGTGAATAATGTTGGGAATCAAGGACTGGCTAAGTTCGGAAGTGGCGATGTACTTACAGGAATAATCGCAGGTGTGGCAGCCCAGAAGACAAACCCCAGATTTGCTAATATGGACCTTGGTGTGGCAGTGCTTGCCTCAATTTATCTGCACGGCTTCGCAGGGGATCTACTGCGAGAAAAATCCACTGAGTATGGCTTTACAGCAACTGATATTATAAAAATCCTTCCAAAAGCAATCAAAAAATTAGTAAAAGAATGATTCTCAATACACTGGAAAAATATCGTATTTATCTGGTTTATGTTCCGCTTACCCTCTATTGGATTTTTCTCTTTATTGCCACAACCGTGTCTGTTGAAACTCTCCCTACACCCCGTGTAAGCGATAAACTCCTTCATTTCGCTGCATTCGCGGTTTTAGGGGTGCTTCTTGATCTTACCGCAAGGATTCAGTCAAAAAATCCCTGGATAAAAAGTAATCATTTCATTTTTACGTATGTATTGATTATGATCTATGGGGCGTTTGACGAGATCCATCAGTATTTTATCCCCGGAAGGTCCGCCGACTATATGGACTGGATTGCTGATATGGCTGGCGCAGCTACGGGAGTTATTCTCCTCCATTTATTCCTCCTGCTCGATTTAAAATTTGTGGAAAAATAATTTAATTTTATCGGAACTTTTTTCACTTCAGCAAGTAAAAGTAATTAGAAGAAGATATTTTAGAGTTTGATTACAAAGGAGATATAAAATGCCATCATTCAAAGTGCCAAAAGCAGATTTAATGCTTAAATACAAACGGGTTTTCGAAATTAGTATAATAATTTCCCTCTCGTTGCTGATTCTGGCTTTCAAGTTCTTCCCGAATTTAGAAAAACAGGTTGTGAAGATTGAAGGTCCCCAGGAAGTATTTAATGTCGAGGATATCCAGCATACAAAACAGGAAAACAGGCCTCCTCCGCCTCCTAAACCGCCAATCCCTATCGAGGCTCCTTCAGATAACGTCCTGGAAGATGTTGAAATTGGAAGCACTGAAATAGATTTTACCGAGCAAATTGAAGCTCCTCCGCCACCCCCTAAAGAGGAAAAGAAAGTTATAGAGGAAGAACCTCAGTACTTTGTGGCAGTTGAGGAAATGCCCGAACCAATCGGCGGAATTGCATCAATTCAAAGCAAGATTGTTTATCCCGAAATAGCTAAAAGAGCAGGCGTTGAGGGAAAAGTTTATGTGCTTGCTTTTGTTGATGAAAATGGTAACGTGACTAAGGCTGATATCAGCAAGGGAATTGGTGCTGGTTGCGACGAGGCGGCTCGTGACGCGGTTCTTAAAACAAAATTCAAACCCGGAAAGCAGCGTGGAAAACCGGTTAAGGTTCAGGTACATATCCCCGTGGTTTTCAAACTCAACTAAAATTCAAGGCGTCTTTATGACGCCTTTTTTTTATTTCCTCAACCGGAAACTGAATTCCGTCCCTTTGTTAATCTCACTATTGACTTCTATCTTTGATCCGTGCGCTTCAACTATGTGCTTCACAATAGCTAATCCTAGCCCGGTTCCCCCTATCTCCCTGGACCTTGTTTTGTCTACTCTGTAAAACCTTTCGAATATTCTCTGTGTATCCTCTGTTGAAATCCCGATTCCTGAGTCCCTTACTATTATTTTCGCCGACTTTTCTTCCTCCTCTACAATCAATTCGATTTTTCCGCGTTCGGTATATTTTATCGCATTCTGGATCAGGTTTCCTAATACTTGTTTGAGCTTTGGTTTGTCTGCATAAAGTTGTAATCCCTCACGGATTGTATTATCTCGGAGTTCCAATCCTTTGCTGGCAGCCAGTGGGGTGAATTCCTTGATAATATTCTGCATGAACTCATCAACTTTGAAATGGACAAAGGTCATCTTCATCTGCCCGCTCTCGATCATTGATATATCAATCAGATCATTTAGCAGATTGCTCAAATTTCCCGTGTGCCTTATTGCTTTCTTTAGGAACATTGTGTTAACGCTCGGATCATCCATTGCTCCATTCAGCAATGTCTCCAGATATCCCTGTATAGTGAATATAGGGGTGCGCAACTCGTGCGATACATTGGCGAGAAACTCGGTTCTTATCTTTTCTAGTTTTTTCAGATACTCGATGTCGCTCCTCATTTTGTTGTACATCTTCCTGATCTCAAGCTCAAGATCATGGAGCGAACCTTCTAGAACTATCTCCTCCGGCGAGGAAAACTCATTCCGGTTTATCCCCTTTATCACCGCCTTGATTTTTTTAACTGCTCTTTCTCTCCGTTCGGTTAAAATACTTAGAAGTATTGAGAGTAGCATGAATGTCACTCCAGAGACAATTATAAAATCCCGGTTGAACCCGGTCAGTATATAAAACATAATTTCGAAAAGGATGAAAATGAGGGAGAATTCGGGGAAGTATCTGGAACCTAACAATGAAAAAACTTTCATTCCTAACCGTCCCTGAATCTGTAACCAACTCCCTTGATAGTCTCTATCAGATCGGCATATTCTTCAAGTTTTTCTCTTATCTTGCGGATATGAACATCCACTGTTCTGTCTCCTACGTATACTTCGCTCCCCCAGATGTTTGCAAGCAGTGTCTCTCTCTTGTGAACTGTATTTGGATTATTAGCGAGGAAGTAAAGGAGTTCAAACTCTTTCTTCGGGAAAGATATTTCAATTCCGTCTATTAAAACCACGTATTTTCCCCTGTCTATCTCCAGCGGACCGGTTTTAATATTTACAGGTCCCTCTCTTCCTCCTTCGGGATCAACCCCTGCTGTTCGCAGGTTGGCTCTTACACGTGCAATCAGCCGGTTTTGTGTAACCGGTTTTATTATATAATCATTTGCCCCCAAATCGTTTAGTGCCTTTATCTCATCCACCTCGCTTGATCTTGCTGTCAGGAATACTATCGGAGTTGACCTGAATTCCGGTTTCTCGCGGATCCTTCTGCATACTTCAAAACCATCCATGCGGGGCATCATCACATCCAGCATTATCAGATCGGGTTTCTCAACAAGTTTGTCCAGGGCTATCTGCCCGTTGTAAGCACAAATAACCTCAAATCCTTCCCGCTCCAGATTGTACCGGAGAAATTCCACGATATCTTTTTCGTCATCAACGAGAAGTATTTTCAGGCTCATTTTTTCTAACTTGTTTTTACAAACTCTATGGTCTTTTTTGTTATCCCCTTGGGATCAATCTCCAGTAGTTCGTGAAGTTCTTTCTGTGTTCCGTGATCTATGAATTTATCGGGCAGCCCTATTCTCAATACATCGCACTTGTATTTCTTATCTGCAAAGTACTCTGTCACTCCGCTTCCAAATCCCCCTACTATGGAGTTTTCTTCCAGCGTGATGACTTTTCTGAACCTGGCAGCAATCTCATCCAGCAGGGTTTCATCAAGGGGTTTTATGAACCGCATATTATATACCGCACTGCTGATCCCTTCCTCTTTCAGCATTCCGGCTGCTTTCAATGAGTAGTCAACCATCGAACCCACCGCAAGCAGTGCAACATCATCGCCGCTCACCAGCTCTTCTCCCTTGCCGATAGCAATCTCCTCGAATCCCTCCTTGACTTCAACTCCCAGCGCGTTGCCTCTTGGGTATCTCACTACGAAAGGACCTTCTCTATAGTTGACTCCTGTATATATAAGATTCCTTAACTCTGCCTCGTCCTTTGGAGCAGCAATAACTATATGGGGTATGAATCTCAGGAAGGAAAGATCGAATGATCCATGGTGCGTCGGTCCGTCCGCTCCTACTAATCCGCCTCTGTCAAGCACTATCACAACGTGCAGTTTCTGCAGAGCAATATCGTGTATTATCTGGTCAATTGCACGCTGTATGAATGTGGAGTAAATCGCCACCACCGGTATCATTCCTTCGGTAGCCAACCCGGCTGCAAAAGTCACCGCATGCTCTTCTGCTATTCCTACATCATAGTACCTGTCCGGGTGTCGCTTCTGGAAAATATCCATTCCTGTCCCGTCCGGCATTGCGGCGGTAATTCCTATTATTTTATCATTCTTATCAGCAATTTCGCTTAGTGCATTCCCAAAAATACTCGTGTATGAAGGTGCGCTTGCCCCGCCTTTTATGGCCTCGCCTGTTATCTTGTCAAATGGCGTGGAAGCATGTAATCTCTGTGTATGTTTTTCGGCAGGTTTGTACCCTTTTCCTTTTTCTGTAAGTATATGAATAAGTATCGGACCATTCAGTGTTTTTACCTGCTCGAAAATATTTACCAGATGATGCACGCTATGTCCGTTTATTGGGCCAAAATACCTGAATCCGAGTGCCTCGAACAACATACCTGGTGTGACTATAGCCTTCAAACCTCTGTCCAGACGTCCGGCTATTTTTCTCAGCCTGTCCCCGAAATTATCCAGCTTGCCGGTAAGGTCCCAGACATATCCCTTGAAACGGTTGTATTCAGGATGTGCTATTAACTGGTTGAAATAGTTTGAAAGCTGCCAGACGTTCGGGGCAATTGACATATTGTTGTCATTAAGAACAACTATCAGGTCGGCTTTCTGCACACCGGTGTTGTTCATTGCCTCGTAAGCCATTCCTCCGGTCATTGCGCCATCGCCGATAATCGAGATAACTTTGCTTTTTTTCTCTTTGTAACGCTGCGCTATTGCAATTCCCAGCCCGGCGGAAATGGATGTTGACGCATGCCCCGCTCCGAAAGCATCGTACTCGCTTTCCGATCTTTTTAGGAATCCTGAAATTCCATTTAACTGCCTTATGGTTGGCAATAATTCTTTTCTGCCGGTTAGTATCTTGTGTGGATATGCCTGATGACCTGTGTCCCAGATAATTTTATCATGCGGTGTGTCGAACACTTTGTGCAGTGCAACCGTTAATTCCGTTGCTCCAAGACCTCCCCCAAAATGTCCTCCGATCTTGGATATTACATCCACCATGTACTTCCTGATATCTGCGCAAAGTGTTTTAAGCTCTGGGATGCTCATATCTCTGATGTCAGAGGGGTACTTAACTTTGAAAAGGATTTCGTATTTCAGTTCTTCGCTCATGTCTCTGTTTCTCCTGCTACTTAGCGCTCTCTTCTTGTGATATGTCTGCCAGTTTGTTTTTCAATTCGGTGATTTTAAGCTCCGCTTCCTTCAGGGAGGTTATGCAGTCGGTAGATATTGCTATCCCTTCTTCGTAAAGCTGAATGGAGTCCTCAAGTTCTATCTTGTTGCTTTCAAGCAGCTCCGTAATCTCCTCAAGCCTGCTGATCATATCCCGAAAGCTTTTTTTCTCATTCTTTTTCATAATTATTTATTTCTATTTGGTTATCAAAAAATCTCATGCTGAACGGATTGCCCCACTCTAATTTTTTCGCGCGATAAACAGCTTTACCATTCTGACGCACAATTACAAATCCCTTTTTCAGGGTCTTGGATAAATCGTGATTCTCCAGCGCCTTTATTCTCAATAGCAAATTGCTTTTTGTTTTCTCCAGTCGGTTTTCTAATCCCGTTGTCAGCCTGTAAGTCGTATGGTCAAGTCTCTGCCTGTTTGTGTTGATCAAACTCTCCGGCACTCTGGATGCATAGGATTGTATGAAATACTTAATCCGGTTTCTTTCGTCTTTAAGTCTTTTGGTCAGACTCTCACCAAGATAACCAATCGTGCTGTTTATGTTTTTTATAAGTTCCCACATATCAACCGTAGCAAGTTCCATGGCTGCGGTTGGGGTTGCCGCTCTCACGTCTGCCACAAAATCCGATATTGTGAAATCCACTTCATGCCCCACTGCGGAAATAACGGGAATCCGGGAGTTATACACTGCCCGAGCCACAATCTCCTCATTGAATGCCCACAGGTCCTCAATGCTTCCTCCACCGCGTCCGATTATTATCAGCTCAATTTCCGGCACCTTGTTTAGCGCCTTTATGGAATCAACTATGGATTCCGCCGCTCCAACCCCCTGGACGCTGGTTGGAATAACTACCAGTTCCACAAGGGGAAAACGCCTCCCTGCAACACTCACCATGTCCCTGAACGCAGCTCCGTCAATTGCCGTGGCTATTCCTATCTTCATGGGGAGATTGGGGATAGGCCTCTTTCTTTCCGCATCAAAGAGTCCTTCTTTTTTTAACCGCTCCTTTAGCAATTCGAAGTTCAACTGGAGTTCTCCAATTCCCGCCGGTTTCATGCTCCTTACATCCAGCTGATAATTCCCGCGGGGTGGATAAACAGTCACTTTCCCAGTAACTACTATTTTCATCCCGTCCTGCGGGGTGAAGAAAACCGCGCTGTTTACTCCTTTCCACATAGTGCACGATATCTGTGCTTCGGCATCTTTCAACGAAAAATACCAATGCCCTGATACATGCGGTTTGAAGTTGGAAATCTCTCCGATCAGACTGACATTCTGGAAATTCTCCTCAAGCAGTCTTTTGATTTCGAAAGTAAGTTGTGAAACGGTAATTATCTTCAAATTGTCCATTAAAAAAAAACTGTTCCCCTAAATTAGAAATAAAATGCCTATATCACAAATAAAAGTTGAAAAATAAAAACGGCGTTTTCTTAAAATTTTACGCTGAATCCAAGCGTCGGCAATATGGGCAACATGGTGTTCGTTTCTCTCTGCAGTGTTAGGTTCTTGTCCACGTAATAATTATATCCCACCACGTTTTTATAGTTATAAACATTTATCACATCCAGATAGAAATTCCAGTCCGCATTCCAGAATCTTGTATATGCAGATACCCTTATGTCAAGTCGCTGATAATCAGGCTTCCTTGAATTGTATCTTGTCCTGTCCCCATAACCGACATCGTAGATCACTTCCTGATTTGTCGGATTGAAGAAACTCCCTCGGGTTGCAATCTGTCCGTTCACAATGCGCGGCTTAACTCCAGTCGGTTCCGTGTAAGGGAAACCGGTTCCGTATTGCCATCTTACTCCCACATCCCATATCCTGCTGAATGTGTAGTTCAGCACCAGATTGAAATTATGCCGCCTGTCAAATACAAACGGGGTTGCCGTTCCTCTGTCGAATCTGTTTGCAAAGGCGAGCGAGTAAGAGATCCATCCGTTTAGCTTTGAATCCGGGTTAATATTCTTTTTCCCAAGTAAAAGTTCAATTCCGAATGCTTCTCCGCTGGCTCCGTTTGTCGGGATTTGAGTTACCGAGTCAACAACTGTTTTCACAGGTGTTGTCCATCCGGTTGCGTAGCGGGGATCTCCACCGGGAATCTGCTCGGTGTAGTAACCGGTTCCCGGAATTCTCAAAGGGACTATCAGGTTGGAAAATTTTTTGTAATACCCCTCTATCTTTAGATTCCATTCACTGGTCAACCATCTCTCAACTCCTAAAACATAGTGAGTCGCTTTTTCGGCCTCCAGGGGAATGGTATTCTTCCTGTTGAGGTCGTAGAGGATTCCCTGATCCAGTACTTTCTCATACCCCGGACTCTGGTAATATATCCCCCAAACTCCGCGCATTGTGGTTATATCATCTATCGCGTAGGAAAAACCGAACCTTGGTGCAAAGTAGGTTTTTTCAAGTATCTGATAGTGGTCTATCCTTATTCCCGGATTAATGAAAAGTCTGTCGAACAAATTGAAGGTATTCTGAGCATAAACCCTGTATCGGAAATATTCCTGGACGCTTTTTAATCCGCTTAAGGCCGATCGGGCATTCGGATTTGCGGCAAATATTGCCTGTAGCTGGGGATCAAGCTGGATGTTAAAAAATACAGTGGTCTCTATTCTGTCAAATCCCGCTCCGGCTTCGAGTTCATGCTTCCCCCAGAAATAAAGCAGCTTGTCGTCTATCGAAAACTTCCTGAACAGGAACTCATTCTGGAATCTCACACCAAGTAAATATGGAGAAAGGGAATCAATAGCAGTACCTTCAAAATCTTCCCGGTTTATGGAGGGATCCAGAATTTGCGAATTGAAATCCACACCCCCTGAGTTGTTGTACCAGCTTAGAGTGACCTTGTTTATCAGCGATCTTTTTGATGCGTATTGCCATGATCCTGAAAAAACCTGATTCTTAGTAAGGTTATTTACCGCTATGCTGTCCGGGGTTTCTCTCTCTTTTCCGCTTACTACATTCACTCCGTCCTCGGAGTATATTCCCAGGAATTGAAATTTGTGTCCATCAAACGGACCAAAAACAAGCTTCCCCTGTATATCGTAAAAACTTGGGAAATTAACGTTCTCCTCAACCAGTCCGGTGTTCTTCACGAATGGCTCGATTATCAGATCGTAATAAGTCCTCCTTGAATTGAATAACCAGCTCCCTGTCAGATTAAAAGGATTTTTCCCTTCAAGCACTGCGTTCGCACTCAGGATTGAGGCATTTAACGATCCTTTCAGATTCCTGGCTTTGTCCCCCTCACGGTTTGTTACGTCAAGTACTGCCGATAATCTGTCTCCGTATTTTGCGGGGAAACCTCCGGTGATCAGATTTATGTCCGAAATTACATCCGGATTGAACATGCTTATTGCTCCGTACAACCTGTACGGATTGAAAACCTCCACATCGTCAATAATTATAAGATTCTGATCCGGACCGCTCCCCCTTATTATCAGCTGGGAGGAGAAATCATTCGGAGCAAGAACTCCCGGCAGTGATTGCAGTGTTCTCAGTACGTCCTCTACTGCGCCGGGCAATACTTTTGCGCTTGTCGGATTTACGTCAATTAAACTGGTGCGTGTGTCGCTCACTTCCTGAATTCTGTCGCCGGTTACTTTCACTTCCCCGACTTCAATCGCCTTTTCCCGCATTGTGAGTTTTACTTCGATGATTTTTCCCGGTATTACGTCCACATCCAGAAACTTTGTCTCGTAGCCCACCGAGCTAAATTTCAGGTTGTAATTACCCGCTTCAAGCGAAGAGAATTTGAAGTAACCGTCAAAATTCGTAACTGTCCCGGTGGTTGTCCCTGTGATTATTATATTTACTGAGGGAACCGGTGAACTACCGTCACTTACATAACCGCTGATTCCTCCCGTCTGGGCATGGAGGACTATCGAAAATATTAAAAATAGATAGATCTGTTTGATGATAAGCCTGTTTTTTCCTCTCACAACACCATACTTATTGGAAAAATTCACATTCTTATAGATGAAGTGTAAAGAAAGATGAGAATAAGCCAATGGAAATTTCCCACGACTCGCTCCCTTTTATTCCCGGCTGCAGGGAATACCTTGCCCCCGTCTCAATTGAAAAAACATTGTAGAGTTTTAACAGCCCGATGGATATCTCCGCGGAGGCTCCGTTTACTCCCTTGAAATTTGAGTACCCTCCCGCATATGGCGAGATATACTCGAAAACCGGAATCTCAATGAAATGCCTGTAACCGTAAAGGAACAGATTGTTTGGTTTGAAATTGAATGTATGCGCATAGCCGAACATGAACGCCCCGGACGGGTAATTATATCCTCCCGAATGGAATGTAAACAATGGTAATTCTTTTCTTAGTCTCAGAAAACTTTCCCCATGTGCATTAATATATCCAATGTGTGGGGTTATAAAAACTATGCTCCCCAGAAGACAGGATAATAAATTACTCCCCGAGGATTCCACTACAAGTTCTTTCCGGATCTCTATATCGTATACCTCGCTGTTCCACTTGTTACCTGATTCATCCTCCGTGATTATATAGTAGGGGATTAGCAGCTTGCTGAAATTATGTTTGCCAAGATTTATTTCCGCTCTGTGATTGTCTGTAAGCGTGTCCGAAACAGGTATTAAATATTGATTATCAATCATTATGGCGGATTTGCACAAGACTGATGTATAGTAGGTGATATTGAATTTCTCCGGTGCTTCCGGCGGCACAAATGCATCAATTATGAACACCTCTATCGAGTCCCCAATTCCCGCATTTCCCTGCATGTCCCGGGCTATCATCTGTACGGTGGATAAAATTATTATGATTGGTATAATCAGTTTTCTGAACATTTTTTTTCCATTTTTTTAACTATGCAAATATAGTGAAGAGAGAGCAAAAAGATGGGGTAAAAAAGAATAAAGAAAAAGGCTGCCGAAGCAGCCTTTCTATGAAAAGTTTAACTCTTACTTAACGATTTTTCCTGCTTTCAGTTCATCGCTAAGTCTCTTCAGTTTGTAAAGATCCTGAATAGCCTCAAACATTCCGGCTGAGTGCACAGAAACGGTTCTGTTTGCTTCAGTATCAAAAATAAACTGACCGGGAAGCGACTCGATGTTTCCGTCGAATGCGAGTCCCACAACTTCAGCATTTTTGTTAATCAGCGGACTGCCTGAGTTCCCCCCGATTATATCATTCGTCGAAACAAAGTTGAACGGTGTTTCTAACTGGAATTCCGGACCCGGTTTTAACCATCTCTCGTGAAGTTCGAACGGGAATTCTTTCCCGAATGAATGGTATCTGTCGTACATTCCAAAGAATGTGGTTACCGGAGGAGCAATCGTGCCATTGTATTTATATCCTTGAACCACTCCGTCTGCTATTCTGAGTGTGAATGTTGCATCAGGCGGTATCGAGGTTCCGTAAACTTCAAATACTGCGCGTCCCAGTTGCTGTACGTAATCTGATTCACGGGTGGTGATTTCCTTGCTCTTCTGCGAAAACTCCTTGGCTTTATCCTGTGTGTTAAGTATGTAATAGATGAACGGATCGTTTGAACTCAACACAGCATTCGGTCCTTTTTTAACCAGTTCAAGAGTTTTGTCGCGGCTGATTATCACGCTGTTCGTTTTCATATACGTCAAAGCGGCTTTTCCAGTGTATCCGCCTGAGAATTTCTTTGCAATGTGATTCTCTTCACCAAGCAGCATGTTGAATGCTTTTACGTTAGCCATGTATAGCTTCTCATGCAGCGTAACGTCAAGGTCTGCGTAAAGTTTGTTAATTGTTTTTTCTAGTTCTTCGCCAACATAATCCGGCTTTTGCTGGTCTGTCGGGAGTTGCAGGTTCTTTGCTATGTCAACTATCTTGTTGGCTATTATTATATACTTTGTGCTGAACAGGGGATTTACCTGGTAAGCAGCAGACTCAAATGTATATTTGGATAACTCGCTTCTCGTGCTTGTTATCTTATCCCAGAGATCGCCGTATTTGGCATTGAGATCAGGACGCTTTTTAACCTCTGTTCTGAAGTTTTTCTCAAAGTCTCTCTTTTTCTGCATCAATACCGGATTTCTTAATCCTTGAAGAATTCCGTTGTAAGCCTTCTGTGAGTTGGCAAAGGAGAATACCTGATCCTGCAGTTCATATGCCCTGTCGGGGAATTCGCTTAACATTTCGCTGTACACGTCAACGAGCGAATTAAGCATATTCATGGTTATCGGATAGGCATAGTCCCTCTGATATTCAAGCTGCGCAACCGTGTTCAGTCTGTTTGTTCTGCCCGGGTTACCTACAACGAATACTGCTTCACCGGGAGCAGCCCCATTCGGTGACCATTTGAAATAGTTTTCTGTTTTCAGCGGCTTGCCTTCTTCATCGTAGACCCTGAAGAATGTGCAGTCAAGTGTATACCTTGGATAAGTGAAGTTATCCGGATCGCCTCCGAAAAATCCAGCATTCGTTTCCGGCGCAAACACAAGCCTGACGTCAGTGTATCGCTTGTATCCGTACAACGAATATCTCCCGCCGTTGAAGAATGTGACCACGGAACATTCAAGATTGGTTTCTTCCTTGGTCTTTGACTGTAATTCTTTTATGGCTTTCTGTTTGTTGGCGAGTTTCTCTTCCTCGGTGGTTCCTTTGTCAATAGCTTCCTGAATTTGAGCGGTTACGTCCCTGATCAGTACCAATTGATCAACGTAAAGCCCCGGCACAGGTCGCTCATCTTCAAAGTTTACTGCAATAAATCCTTCCTTGTGCAAATCCTCTCCCTCTTTTGTTACCTCGGTAACAGACTCCCTGCCGCAATGATGATTAGTCATTACCAGGCCGTCTTCCGATACAAACGATGCTGAACAGTAATTTGCGAATCTGAGTGCAGACATTCTTACTTTGCTGTACCATTCGTCAGTCGGCTGGAAGTTGTATTCCGATTTGAAGTAATCTTTCGGCGGAAAATCAAAAGTCCACATTCTGCCGGTATCGAATTTTCCTGCTTTGATTGTGTCAAGATTTAACCATGAAGTGGATTTGTCTGTTGTGGGTGTGGTTTCTTTCTGCGTTACGGTGGAGGAACTGCATCCTGCAAGTACAAGAACTAAAAACAGCGGCAGTATCCTGCTTATTATATTCCTTGCCCAGTAACGGGTTAGTATCTCTGTGTACATATGGAATCCTTAAATTGTTGTAAATTAATAAAAAAATAAAATTCCGGCTTACACGCCGGAAAGGGACAATAATTTTAAGGGAATTTAAAATTCCTGATTGTATAAGCCGGAGGTGTTCTGCTAAATATATGATTCGGACTGGTAAAGTGGCTCTATTTCCCACTCGTCCTCCACGGTTCCCAGACAATGCGAACATTTCTCTACCGTGAAGTTTACTTTCTCCTCATCATGCGACGCTCCGATGAAATTCAGGACCGTTCCGCAGGTGGAACACTGCACTGTATGGCAGGTTTGCATCCGTGCCGTACATACCGGGCACAAATAACCGAGTTCCCCCGGAAGCTGATCCGGATTAACTAAAAAAAATGAATTGCATTTTGCATTGTTGCATTTTGTAAAATGCCCTGTGATCGTAATTGTAGTAGCGATAATAAACTCCAAAATCTTTATTAACAAACTTATAACCTTTTTTTGAATTTAGCTATTGAAAAATTTTTCTCTTTTTGCTTTTTGTCCATCGCTCTCATTTCTCTCCCCTTGCTTCGCGAAAGTTGTTTGTCTCATCGTTTCGGAGTAAATTTGAAAACTGAATTCAATAATTTTATGGAGTGATTATGAAAAGAATTAACTGTTTTAAAGCTTATGATATTCGAGGAAAGGTCCCCGCGGAACTGAATGAGGATCTGGCTTATAAAATCGCTCTCGGTTTTACAAAGCTTACCGGTTGCAAAACCGTGGTTGTCGGAAATGATATCCGTTCCTCATCCGAAGCAATCTCGGGCGCGCTTATCAAGGGCTTCCTGGATGTTGGCGTTGATGTGACGGATATAGGAATGTGTGGCACTGAGATGATCTACTTCGGAACTTCCTTCCTCGGAGTGGATGGCGGAATTATGATAACCGCTTCCCATAATCCTCCTGAGTATAACGGAATGAAGTTTGTCAAAAAAAATTCCGTCCCGATCAGCTATGATTCCGGACTTAATCAGATAGAGTCCTTCATACTTAAAAATGAACTCTCTCACCCGGCTGAAAAAAAAGGCGCGGTAATTAAGAGGGATATATCCGCAGAGTTCACACAAAATCTTAACAGATTTTATAATCCTAAAAATATCAAGCCCCTTAAAGTGGTTGTTAACGCCGGTAATGGCTGCGTTGGTCCGGCGCTCGATAAAATTGAACCGGTGCTATCGATCGAAATGGTTAAACTCTATTTTAAACCCGATTCCTCCTTCCCTAACGGTGTGCCGAATCCAATGCTCGAGGAGAACAGAAAACCGACTATAGATAAAATAATTGAAACCGGCGCGGATCTCGGAGTTGCGTGGGATGGCGACTATGACCGCTGCTTTTTCTTTGATGAGACAGGACGCTTTATAGAGGGGTACTATATCGTGGGCCTCCTTGCCAAATCAATCCTGAAAAATAATCCAGGTGGAAAAATCGTGCACGATCCCAGACTTACCTGGAATACCCTCGAGATTGTCAAGGCTGCTGGCGGTGTTGCCGTTGTGTCAAAAAGCGGACATGCATATATTAAAGAAAAGATGCGCGAAGTGGATTCAATTTACGGCGGTGAAATGTCTGCTCATCATTACTTTAAGGAGAATGCTGTTTCCGATAGCGGCATTATTCCTTTTCTTTTGGTTCTTCAGCTTATCTCAGAGGAAGGGAAGTCACTCTCCCAACTTGTTGGGGAGATGATGAAAAACTATCCCTGCTCGGGCGAAATTAATTCCGTGGTTAATGATCCCGCCGATAAAATTGAGGAGATCAGCAGGATCTACTCCGGCGGAATACATGACCACCTCGACGGTCTTTCCGTTGAATACGATTCGTGGCGCTTTAATCTCAGAATGAGTAATACTGAACCGATACTCCGCCTTAATGTGGAAAGCAGAGGGGATGAGGAATTGATGAAAAGCAAAACCGCGGAGCTGCTGAAGATTATCAGAGGGTAGGGAAAACCTATAACCCGAAAAGCCAGAATATCAGCAGGGCTATCCCTTCTCTTACTCTGTGATAAAACAGCGAAGTCTTGGATAACTGCATGTCAGAATTTATAACACTGACATGCAGTTGATAAAACTTAGCAATCTCGTTTATTCTTACCAGATGGAACCTGTCCGAAATTATGATTATCTCTTTAAATTCCCCCTGGTTATTTAACCGGTGACTAATATATTTTATTTGTTCTGTAGTGGATGAGGTGCTTTTCTCAATAAGCAGATCACCAAGCGGCATATTCTTCTCTCTCAGATAGTTGTATGCCACTTCGGCCTCCGAAAGTTCTCCAGGAGCACTTCCTCCCATTAGCTGTATTTTCCCTATCAATCCTTCATTGTATAACTGTAAAGCTTTTTCAAGTCTCCTTGTCAGCACATCGCTCGGTTGGTTTCCTGACCATACCGCCGCCCCTAATACTACCGCAACTCTGGACTCTCCCGTCCTCTTTCCCCTGAACTCGTTGGTTGTCCCTGTTTGCGAATAGAAAAATGTGAACAGGAAAAGTGCAAAAAGTATGAATACGGAATTGAGCAATGCCCTTAATATCACAAACGATCCGGTCCCGGTGATCCTGAACCAGAGATAGCTTATTAAATAATAGTGTGTCAGAAGAAATCCCAGCAGCAAACCCCCTGTCATCACCCTCTCCAGCGGCTGCCTTAAAAGATAAATGTCCGGAGTCTTAAGTCCGGATAGTTTGATCGATCCGGCTAATACCAGGAACAGCAGGGAAAGGAGGGAGAATATGGTTATTTTCAGCAGTGCTCCGCTGTCGGCTCCTTTTTTCTTTTTCATGAACCATATCTGCAAAACTACCAACACAATAAAGGTTACCGAGATAAAAAGATTTCCGGGATATAGGGGATTGAATTCCCTCAGGGATAATCCTAAACTAACATGCTTGAACAGTAGCAGCACCGTATAAGTAAGTATGTATATTCCCGTGATTATTGACGGTCTTGCAATCTTTTTCGAAAATATTTTTTCTTTTTGAGAATACTTCATCTGTTTTTCTTTACGACTTCCAAAATTAACTAATTTTTCGATATTATTTCATACTTTGACCTTTAACCTTTTGACCTTATATTTAAAACATCGATTACGAGAAATTTGAAAGTATATGAAATTTAAAACATCCCGGCGGGTTATTCGTGAAAAAGCTCTTCGCATTCTTTATGCCTATGAATTCAATAGCGAAGGACTTCAGGCTTTGCTTGACAGCCACTTCACCGATCAGGATCCCGAAGAGGAAAGGAAATTCGGAATTGAACTTGTTAACCGGACAATTATTCGCAGAAAAGAATGCGACAAGGAAATTGAATCAAGATTGTCCAACTGGGAGCTAAAAAGAGTTGCAATAATTGACCGCATTCTCCTAAGAATGGGTATGACCGAGATTCTCTCATTCCCGGAAATCCCCCCGAAAGTTACTATTAACGAAGTGATTGAGATTTCCAAAGATTACAGCACTGCCGGCAGCGGAAAGTTTATTAACGGACTTCTGGATGCCTACTTGAATACATTGAAGGATTCCGGACTGCTTAAAAAATCCGGCAGGGGGCTCCTCGAGGAAAAGATTCCGGATAACCCGGAGAGTTAATGAAATCCGGATCAAAGATTTTTGTCTGGTCGCTCTATGACTTTGCAAATACTTCTTTTTCCATAGTTGTGGTTACGTTTCTTTATGCAATCTATTTCAAGAAAACAGTTGCGGGGAATGCACCGGTTGGGGATTTCTACTGGTCCCTCGGCACCAGCATATCAATGATAGTTACTGCGCTCATCAGCCCTGTGCTTGGAGCAATCGCCGATTACTCCGCGGGCAAAAAACGTTTCCTCCTTTTCTTTACACTGATGTCCGTATCCGCAACCGCGCTTTTGTATTTTGTCGGAGAGGGGGATATCGCTGCCGGACTTGTTCTGTTTATTATTGCGAATATTGGTTTTGAGGCGGGTATTGTGTTTTACGATGCTTTCCTCCCCGAAATTACAAAGGAGAAAAACTACGGCAGGGTCAGTGGTTACGGTTTTGCAATGGGCTACCTCGGCTCCCTCTCAACCCTTGCAATTGTTTATCCCTTTATCCGTGCTGATCTGATCAGGGAAACATTTCCCGTCGCGGCCCTCTTCTTCCTGGTTTTTTCACTTCCAATTTTTCTCTTTCTGAAGGAAACCCGGAAATCCGCTCCTCCCGATGCATCTTATCTGCTCATCGGATTCAGACGCGTCTCTTCTACTTTCAAAAATCTCAGGCAGTATAAAAATCTTTCAGTGTTTCTCCTTTCATACTTCTGTTATATCGAAGGGGTAAACACGGTGATATTTTTCTCCGGAATTTATGCCGCCACTACCCTGGGCTTTTCGGAATCTGAACTGCTGATTTTCTTCCTGACCGTCCAGTCCACCGCAATTCTTGGCTCCGTATTCTTTGGAATTCTTGCCGACTCGATCGGGCAGAAAAGATCAATAATCATTTCTCTTATCGTATGGGTTGTTACTGTTCTCCTCGCATATTTTATTGAGGATAAATCGACTTTCTATCTGGTTGGTTTGCTTGCTGGTGCAGCGATGGGAAGCAGCCAGAGCACAAGCCGCTCACTTATGAGTAAACTTACTCCCTATGAAAAAAGAACCGAGTTTTTCGGGTTCTACAGTTTCTTTGGCAAAAGCAGCGCGATAATTGGTCCGCTGGTTTTTGGTACTGTAAGCTATCTTTCCGGAAGCCAGCGTTTCGCAATTCTCAGTATCCTCTTTTTCTTTGTTCTCGGTGCCCTTATACTCACAAATGTAAGGGAGGTACACAGTGAATAAACTTTTAATAATTCCGTTTCTCCTTCTCTTTGCAGACTCCCTCTTTTCCCAGCGGTCTCAATATTCCTTTGATGTTGAACTCCATCCTACCAGAAAAAGCCTCTCCGTAACCCAGGAACTTAAATGGATTAATAATGGCGGGGCAACCGCGTATTCGTTTTACCTCCACCTTTATCCGAATGCCTACAGCAGTTCCGCAAGTGTCTATATGGGGGGCAGGGTGGTACCACCTAACAGCATTACGCGTATGCGCTTCACGGAGTTTAAAATAGCATCTGCCGGAAAGAACTATTTCGAACCTCTACTTACGTATCCTCATGCCCCCGACAGTACAGTTGCTGTGATTGATCTTGCCGGGTATGGGGGAGTGCCTCCCGGCTCTTCCGTTGATTTCAGGATTAAATATACACTCCGCATTCCGGAAGCGTATGGAAGATTCGGCCACTCCGCTGACCAGAATCTCTACTGGATTGCCCAGTGGTATCCCAAACCCGGAGTCTTCCAAAACGGCAATTGGGAGTGCCAACCCTTCTTCCGCTTCTCCGAGTTCTTCTCCGAATTTGCCGATTATAAAATTAATCTTACCCTCCCTTCCGCATATACTCCTGTCCTCCCGGGCGAACCGGTTACTTCGGTAAAGGAGAACAGGCAGGCGGGGAAAAAAACTTACGAGTATCGCATCAGTCGTGTACATAACCTCGCATGGGGCGCAGTGAGGGAGTATCTTCCTGCAGCTGCAAAATATCTCCGCAGAGATGGGAGTACTATTACGGTTTCCGCATTCCTCCTTCCGTATAATGATGCTAATAAAAACCGGGCACTAAACGCAGTTTTGAATACGCTCGATTACTTTGAAAAGCATATCGCTCCCTATCCATATTCCACACTATCGATCGTTGATGTCCCCGGTAATTCGGGAGTTATCGCAAGTATGGAGTATCCGGGGGTTATTACCTATAACACTGGTTACTTTATCCCAGATTATAGTCTGGAACTTGAAAAAGTTATTGTTCACGAAGTGGCACATCAGTTTTTCTACGGCATAGTTGCAAATAATGAGGTTGCCGAGGCATGGCTCGATGAGGCGTTTGCCAATTATTTTACTACCAAAATACTTGGCGAATATTACCCGCCGGAAAAGTCCTTCTTCCGGTTGTTCGGGTATTACCCCGTCCCGGGATTTGTACTCCTCCAGCAGTCTGAAATTCCGGTTATCTATACGCTCAGTTCATTCGAAGTTCCCCTCCTGGCTTACAGTCTTTCCCGTTACTACCGGAATCCCGAGGCAGGCAGTCTATCCTCACCATCATGGAAGGCGCTCAGCTGGCAGCACTATACGGCGCTTAATTATTCAAAAGGGGAGTTGCTCCTGCACGCACTCGAAAGACAAACTGGAGAAAAAGAGTTCCTCCAAATCCTTAAAGGTTATTACGAAAAATATGCATACAGGCACCCCACCGGGGAAGATTTCTGGAATTTTCTCCGCACAAAATCCGGCAGGAACTTGGAATTCCTTTACAACGGTTTTTACAAGGGGAGCGGAAAAGGGGATTATAAAGTTACTGAAATCCGCCGCGCTAAAGGGAGTGTTAGTGTCCGGGTTGAACGGAGCGGCGAGGGAATATTCCCCTCGGAAGTCCAGCTTCAAACTACCGGAGGCACATTCAAAATGCAATGGAGCGGGGAAGAGAGGGTAAAAATACTGAAATTCAAAACTCATGATTTCCCAATTAGTGCTGAGATTGATCCGGAAAGAAAAAATCCCTTTGATATCAACTATGCGAATAACTCCATGACTGTCGAGCTTCAGATAATGGGCTCCCTTTCCATCTCCCTCAAATGGTTTTTCTGGATGCAGAATTTTCTTATGATCATGGGGGGACTTGCGTAACTCATGAAACTTCCCAAAATGAAATTCAGCAGGGAGGCAGACAGATGGCGCATCATCAAATCCGCACTTGGCGGACTGAACTGGGTTCGCAAGGAAAACTACCACAGACTCACAATCCCCCAGGTACTCACATTCGGAAGCCGGCTTGCCTTCCGAAATTTCAAGTTCATTCCGCTCTTCTGGTTGACGAATTTTGCTTTGGCGCTCGTCCTCACCCTCCCTGTATTCAGTCTTCTGCAGGACAGCCTTGCATATTCAAACCTTAGCGATGCACTCTACCGGGAATTTGATAATATCTGGCTCATCCAGTTCATGGTGCTAAACGAGAAGTACATGACCGTTGTCCCTTACACCATTTTCAGTATCGCAGGGGTTTATATTATAATCCAGTTATTTTACACCGGTGGTGTACTGAGTGTATTTATTAATCCACCCAAAAATCATCATGTAGATTTCTTTTTCGGGGGAGTAAAATACTTTTATCGCTTTCTTAAAATTGCAGTTATTGCATTCATGATGTACATCCTCGGACTGGTATTAAACGAATTTTTCAATCTGCTGATAAAGTCTTCCTTTGCATACAGCAGCATGGCATGGCTCGAATTCACCCTCACGCTTATCCGGTATCTGTTATTCCTGCTGCTCATTGGTATAGTGAGCATAATTTCGGACTATGCAAAAGTTGTTGCGGTAATCAACGATAATAATCACGCATTCAGATCTATAGGGATTGCATTGCTGTTCATCAGGAAGAACTTCCTCAGGACTCTTTCGGTATTTCTTATTTTATTTGGTTTGCTTGCGATTGGTGCAGTGATATACAATCTGGTTGACGGACTTATTCCCCGGTCCCCTGTATATTTGGTTTTATTGACTTTTATCATCCAGCAATTTCTGATAATCTACCGGGTGATAATAAGGATGTATGTTTACTCAAGCGAAGTGGTTTTATACCAGGATCTCGCCGCCGAGCTGACCGATTACGAAGTCGAAGAAATCCCAAAATCCTAACCACCATTTTACTGTTCCACTTTTTTATCTCCTGGTCTTTTTATCTTTAAACCTTTTTCCCGTCTTCCAACCTTCGACCGATCCCCTGTTACAAATGCTTAAATCCCCAGTATCTTAATTATTATCCGTTTTCTCCGCTGTCCGTCGAATTCGGCGTAGTAAATCTGCTGCCACGGTCCGAAGTCCAAAGCCCCTTTGGTTATCGGTACGGTTACTTCATGATGTATGACTAAGCTTTTCAGATGCGCATCGCCGTTGTCCTCTCCCGTTCGGTGATGCCGGTAATTTGGATTTGCCGGGGCTATCTTCTCCAGCCATTCATCTATGTCCTGGATTAATCCGCTCTCCGCATCGTTTACATACACCCCCGCGGTGATGTGCATCGCTGAGACTAGCGCCAGCCCTTCCTGTATCCCGCTCTTGTGTACTGCCTGCTCAACTTCTCCGGTGATGTTCAGATAGTCCCGTCGCATTTTTGTGTTTACCCATATGTATTCTGTGTGTGCTTTCACGCTTATCCTTTCTACTGCTGACTGTACATCTGCAGATATGCCCTGATAAAGAGGTCAATTTCTCCATCCATAACTCCCCCCGTGTCCGAAGTCTCAGCGTTTGTGCGGTGATCCTTCACCATGTTATATGGATGGAAAACATACGATCGTATCTGGCTTCCCCATTCGATCTTTAACTTGCTCCTTTCAATTTCATCTAGCTCCGCCGCCTGCTTTTCTTTTTCTTTCTGATAGAGTTTGGATT
The DNA here is from genome assembly GCA_012517155.1 of Ignavibacteriales bacterium. Classification (GTDB taxonomy): domain Bacteria; phylum Bacteroidota; class Ignavibacteria; order Ignavibacteriales; family Ignavibacteriaceae; genus JAAYVN01. The sequence goes on from JAAYVN010000035.1 coordinate 35,811, forward strand.
TAAGCAGTTTCATAGCTCCGTTGCGGTTGCTTAACTGTGATCGCTCTGCCTGACATGCGGCTACTATCCCCGTCGGGATGTGAGTTATCCTAACCGCCGTCTCGACTTTATTCACATTCTGTCCCCCCTTGCCGCCTGAACGGTAAGTGTCTATCCGCAAATCCGCCGGGTTTATATCTATCTCGATTTCATCATCCACTTCCGGGATTACGTAAACTGATGCGAAAGAGGTGTGCCGGCGCTTGTTTGAATCAAAAGGGGAGATCCTAACCAGCCGGTGAACTCCGTTCTCTGCACGCAGATAACCATACGAGAATTCTCCCGCTATCTCCACAGTCGCACTTTTTATCCCTGCACCGTCCCCATCGAGTATGTCCAGAATCACCGCTTTGTAGTTCCTGATATCACAGTATCTCAGATACATGCGCAGCAGCATCTCCGCCCAGTCCTGTGCTTCCGTTCCCCCTGCACCGGAGTGGATGGTTAGTATGCAGTTGCGTGCGTCGTCCTTTCCCCCCAGCATGTTCTTGAATTCCAGATCTTCCAGACTTTTTGTGATTGTCCTTAATTCCTGCCCAATCTCATTCGTGAACGAATCGTCCCTCTCCCCCTCGGCTAATTCAATAATTTCTTTTGCCGAGTTGAGCCTCTTTTCTATATCGTTGATGGAGTCCACCCAGTCACTAAGGGATTTTATTTCCTGCAGGATTTTCTGCGCGCCAATCTGGTTTTCCCAGAACCCGCTTTCCCCGGTTTTATGTTGCAGCTGACTTATTTTATCCTGTTTCTCATCGACCTTAAAGATAACCTCGTAATCGCCACAGGCGATCTTTCAGATTATTCAGGTCTTTCAGTTCATCATCGTACATATTTTCTCCGTTTTATAATTTCTCTGTAATGCTTTTAACCGCATCATCCAAATCCTGCTTCCCACCGGCTTCGAACCAGACAATTTCCTTGTCTCCCCGGAACCATGTCATCTGTCTTTTGGCATAATTGCGGCTTGCCTGCTTGATTGCTTCCACTGCCTCCGCAAGAGGATATTTTCCCTCAAGATACCGGATCAGTTCTTTGTATCCCACTGTGTTCATGGAATTGTATGAAAGGTCATACCCCATGTCAAGCAGTTGTTTAACTTCCTCCAGAAATCCGGCTTCCATCATGGCATCCACACGCCGGTTTATCCGGTCGTATAATCCTTGCCGCTCCCAATTAATTCCGAATTGCATAAATTCGATTCTGGTTTCGCGATGGTGCTCGGACTGCAGTTTCCATATCGGCTCCCCCGAAATGCGGAATACTTCCAGCGCCCTGATAATCCTTTTGTAATTCTGCGGCAGAAGCTTTTCCGCAGAAACGGGATCAACTTCCCGCAACATCTCCAGCAGACAATCGTTCCCTTTTTCAATCCTGAGTTTATCAAGTTGTTCACGGTACTCCGGATCCGTCCCGGCCGTATCGAAAATACCTCCGGTGAGCGCACGGATATAAAGTCCCGTTCCGCCAACTACTACAGGGATTTTATTTGCCTTATGTAAACCGGCAATTATCTTCAGTGCGTCCTTCTCGAACTGAGCGGCACTGTAATTCTCCCAGGGCTCAATGCAGTCAATCAGATGGTGCTTTATTCTGCTAAGCTCCGCCTTGTCCGGTTTCGCAGTTCCGATATCCAGCAGTTTATATATCTGCCGGCTGTCCGCTGAGATTATTTCGGTCTGGAGCTGTTCAGCGAGTTTAAGCGAAAGGGTGGTTTTTCCGGATGCCGTGGCACCTGAAATAATTATTACTTTTCTTTCCATCCTTCTCTCCCAATCAGGGGAACGAAGGTAAATGCCGAATGTTCCTTGACTTGATACTCTTCCCGGTCAACCCGCAAAAGGGTCTTCATCGTCTGCGTGCTCTTATTCCCGACGGGTATTACCAGCCGTCCCCCGATTGCCAGCTGCGATTTTAACGACTTCGGTACGTCCGGACTCGCCGCGGTTACTATAATTCCATCATATGGTGCGAATTCGCTCCACCCGATTGTCCCGTCTCCGTACTTTGCGTATATGCGCAAACCCAGTTCATCAAACAGCTTCCTCGTTAGGGAGTAAATGTCGTGCTGCCTTTCAATGGTATACACTTTCATCCCCATGTTTGTAAGTATCGCCGCCTGGTAACCGGATCCGGTTCCGATTTCAAGGACTTTCTGCCCTTCTTTCAACTGCAGTTCCTGCGTCATGAAGGCTACGGTGTATGGCTGCGAAATTGTCTGCTCGCATCCTATCGGCAGAGCTATATCCTTGTACGCATGGAATTCCAGCGCCTTTGGCAGAAATTTGTGCCTCTCTACATTGTTGATTGCTTTCAGTACTTCCGGATCGGTTATCCCTTTGGACATTAGTCCGTTTACTAATTCTTGTCGTGATTTTTCGTGCATATTTTAAATAATTATATTATCAAAGATAAAAATATTTTTTATTATAAATATATTTGATAATTTAGAATGTCTATTATGGAGAAAAAATGTTGGAAATGCTCTTAAGCGGTTTGCTGATAATGCTTATGCGAATCTGCGACGTTACGATTGGTACGGTCAGGACTATCCTGATTGTCCAGGGTAGGAAATTGCTTGCCGGACTGGCAGGATTTGTTGAAGTGCTGATCTGGATTTTTGCTATTCGGACGGTATTTCAGCACCTGGATAACATGTATAATTTGTTCGGATATGCCATCGGGTTCGGTCTTGGTAATGTGCTCGGTATTACGCTCGAACAGAAAATAGGACTCGGCTATTCGCAGCTGACGGTGATCTCCCGCATGTTCACCGACGAAATTGCCACAATGCTGAGGAAATCGAAAATCGGTGTTACGCTCGTCCCGGGCGAGGGGGGCGCCGGCGGTGTGGCTATTCTCATTGTGATTATCCCCAGAAAAAAACAGAAACAGATTATTAAGGAAATCGAGGCGATTGATAAAAACTGCTTTATTACAGTCCAGTCGGCTATGCCTTACCGGGGCTATATCCATGGTGCCAGAAAGTAACCCGCACAACGGATGAAACTGACTCCGGAAAACGGATATTATAAACGGATACTCAAGATAGCTTCACCCGCTATCGCCGGTCTCTCTGTCCAGGTTATTGTTTCCCTGGTCGATGCCGCTATGGTTGGAAGGGTTGAGAATCCCGAGTACGCCCTCGCTGCTATGGGGCTTGGCTTCCTGGCTACCTGGGCTATCGTCAGTTTCTTCTCGAGTCTTGCAACCGGAACTCAGGTGCTGGTCTCCCACCGCTTCGGTAAAAAAGCGTATGACGAGTGTGGCTTCGTTCTTTCGAATTCTATTTTTATCGGCTTTTTTATCGGACTGCTTACTGCGTTTGCCGGGGCTTACTTCGCGTATGATATCGCAAACTTTTTTGCTAAGGATCTTATTGTAGGTAATCTAGCCGGCGAGTATTTTCAGTACCGCATCCTCGGCATCCCGTTCTTCCTGATTACTGTCTCTTACCGGGGTTACTTTTTTGGAATAGGTAACACCAAAGTCTTTATGTTTTCGGGTATTCTCGTTAATGTGCTGAATATTTTCTTTAACTATGTGCTCATTTACGGCGGGTTCGGTATTGAACCGATGGGGGTTGCCGGCGCAGGGCTTGGCTCTACGCTCGCTACTATACTCGATGCGGTTTTTTATTTCAGCGTTTCGCTCCATCCTTCTTTCAAAAAAACTTACCGCCTCTATAAACGCTTCAGGGTTGACCTCGGTATTCTTAAATCAATCTATAAGATTTCCCTGCCGGTTGCTTTCCAGTCGGTTTTTATTCTTCTTGGCTTTCTTTCCTTTGTTGCGGTTAGCGGACTTATCGGAATCACCGAGCAGGCAGCCACACAGGCAATCATAAGTATTCTGTTCATGTCTTTTCTCCCTTGCTATGGTTTTGGAATTGCCGCGCAGACGCTGGTGGGGAACAGCATGGGACAGGGGAAGATCCTCCTTGCCCGCATCTATGGTTACGAAACTGCAAAGATCGCCACTTACTATACTCTCTTTCTGGCGCTGATTTTCCTCAGTGTGCCGCAATACCTTCTCCTTATTATTACCACCGACCAGAAAATCATTTCTGCTGCAACTTACGCAATGCGGGTAGCCGGCTTTGCACAGATATTCTACGCCATGGGCATCGTCCTCGCTAACGCTCTCCAGGCTTGCGGCAAAACCACCTACGTAATGCTCGCAGAGGTGATCGCTAATCTGCTGATCTTCGTCCCAGTTTCTTATTTCTTCGGTATTTATCTTGAACTCGGTATAGTGGGGGCGTGGCTGGGTCTACCGGTTTATGTGCTGATCTATTCGGCTTCCATATTCCTGAAATTCAAATACGGAAAGCTCTCGCTCGTATAAAAAAAAGAGTGCTGATTTTTTTCTCAACACTCTCTTCGTTTATTCTTCAAAATTCACGTTAATGGAGGTCACTCCTCCTGCAAGCCTCAGTATTATCCGTTTCTTTTGCGATTTGAAGTTCTCCGTCTGGAAGTAGCCGATGTTGATTTTTTTGAATCCGTTATACGATTTTGAGCTTACTTCCATATCGCTATAGATTTCCCCGCCGATATTTTTCGGAAGGAAAATATCTATTGAGGAAGCCCCCGCATCCAGATCCACCACCAGCGTGTCATTTACCGGTTCGCCCAGCCGTAAATCGAATGAACTTGCACCGGTCTCAATGTCCAGGTTGAGAATTTTCAGATTGCGCAGATCAAGTTCTGCTTTGCTGGCACCGATCTCGTATTTCATGTTGTAGGAGAGGTTCCTGTTCAGTGCAAGGGAAATTCTGTTTTCCTTCCACTCTTTGGGCCAGATTATTTTTCTATCCTTGCTTGCTACTATAACCCGGTAGTTGTCCAGCCCCATCTCGTTGGTCAGGTCTATTTGCTTCGTCAGATTGTACCCTCTTATGGTGTAAAGGTGAGAAGTGTCGGGCATTTCCTTTACATAGAATGCTGATGCCCCCCCCTGAATTGAGAAATCAATAACCCTCGACTCCTTCGGAACGGGGAAGTTCAGCGAGTCCAGCATTACTTCCTTTATCTCCTCACAGCTGTCGAAGTCCGTGCTTTCCTTTATGCATGCATAGGGCTTGATTACCAGACTGTAAAATATCAATCCTATCACCACCCCCGCAAGTCCTGCGATTATGGTTTTTGCCAAGTCGTGCTTCACGAATACCGATATCCCCCAAAGTATTAGTGCAACAGGCCAGAATTTGTATAACTCGCCTACATTCAGATTAACGTTAAATACACTCGCAAGCAGGAACAGTGTTCCTACCGTTATGAGCAATAATCCCCAGAATAGTCTACCGCTTTTCATTGTAAAGACTCCTCCTTTCGTATCGAACCTATTATTAACCAAACACCAAATGCTATCAGCAGAAGCGGTACTACTTCGTCAAAATCAAATGACGGAAGCAGGTTGTGCATCAGGAAAATACCGCCGATAATTATCAGAAAACCTCCGAATACTTTTTCTTTTCCCGCTTTCTCTTTCTTCTTGTTCATTGCCGCAATCTCGTCAAGTACCACACTCTCGGCATTCGTTTCCGGAATCAGGATTTCAAGCGGCATAACCACTGCGCACACAATGTACACTATCAAACCTACCCCGTTAAGGAATGTCCCCAGCACGAATGCTATTCTTACGAATACGGGATCCACGTCCAGGTACTGTGCTATACCCCCCGCTACCCCGAAAATTATTTTGTCCTTTACGGATCTGCTTAACCGCTTTTTCATTTTTGCCTCCAAAAAAATATAATGTTTTCGGGTGCAAAATAGTTTAATATTTCTTCAAAAAAACAAATATCGGTTAAACGGTTCATTCCCGTTATAATCGGCTCACCCTTTTTCTCAGCGGGGAAATGTTTCTTTGAAGTGCCGGAGCTTCAACCGGAAACGGAAATAGAATAACGACGATGAGGTGATTAAACTAAGCAAAAAGCCAATCCAGATTCCGTAAACCCCCAGGGAAAATATGAACGCAAGTACGTACCCCGATGCTATACCTACCAGCCAGTAGCTTCCGAAACTCATTACCATGGGGACTTTCATGTCGGTCAGCCCTCTTAGTATCCCGATGCCAGTTGCCTGCAGTCCGTCGAATATCTGGAATAGTGCCGCAATTATTAACAGACCCGACGCTATTTCCACTACCCCTCCGTCCTTTACGTAAAACCACGGCAGTATCCCTTTGAAGATTACCAGCAATAACCCGAAGAATACTTCCAGCCCTAAGGATATCCCCATACCCAGATTTCCGATATTCCTTATCTTGTTTAAATCCCTCTCCCCGTATGCATTTCCAATCCTTACCGCTGCGGCTGACGAAATCCCCAGGATCAGCATGAAGGTTATGGAGGCGATGTTCATAGCTATCTGGTGTGCCGCCAGCTCCTTTACCCCTATCCATGCAACCATTATAGATGCCAGGGAAAAAGCACCCACTTCAAAGAAGTGCTGTAATCCCACCGGTATCCCCAGCCGGATTATTTTCATGAAGTCCCTTGCCTCAATCCTGAAATCAAGGAAGTTGAATCTGTACACCCGGAAACGATTGTCATAGTAGAAATATAGAATTAAAAAGAGAGCCATGTAAATTCTCGAGAAGAGGGTCGCGTAGCCGGCGCCGTCCAGTCCCATTTGCGGAAATCCAAGATTCCCGAAAATCAGTAACCAGTTCGTCAGGAAGTTGATTATGTTTGCGGACAGGGATGCGTACATTCCCGGTTTCATTATCCCGAATCCGTCAAAAAACTGCTTGAATGTCTGCCCGATCATCACCGGGAACATCGAATAGCCAAGTATGCGCAGGTAGGAGACAGCTTTCCCCGTAATTTCTTCCGGCAAGCCAAGCACATAAAGTATCCCCGAGGTGTAATAGGAAAAGAACGCCAGGAAAATTCCGGTGATTATGTTTACGTAGAGGGATTGCTTTACCAGTCCGCCGCAATGGGAGGTGTCGTTCTCCCCGATAGCAATTGCCACCAGTGGGGTTACTGCATAGCTTATACCAAGCCCGAAAATCAGCACGAGTATGAAAAGACTGTGCGCAACCGAGGAAGCTGCCAGATCCGCAGCACTCAGGTTCCCCACCATAACCGAGTCCACTATATTCATCAGCATTATCCCGAATTGCCCAAGGGATATGGGATAAGCCATCCTCAGGATGGTCTTGATTTCTTCTTTGTGCCTTCCTAGTGAATACATTTCCTTACTGGTTTTCTAGCGGGGGAGTAGTTCGAAAATCTTTTTTATCAGCCGCTCGAATTCGTCTTTTATCCTGTTTGCCGTTTCGGTAACTTCACTGTGACTCAGTTTCTGTGCGCTTATGCCCGCCGCATAGTTGGTAATGCACGAAATTGATGCCACCCGGATACCCAGCTTCAGCGCGGTGATTATCTCGTGCACTGTGGACATCCCGACAGCGTCGAATCCGAGCTTCGCAGCCATCCTTACTTCTGCAGGGGTTTCGTAGGTCGGTCCTTTTGAAAAGAAATAACTCCCTTCCTTAATCGGAATATTCTCTTCCTCGGCGGCTTGCCTGATTATCCCGTGCAATTCTTCGTCGGGAAAATTCCTTATCGCATTTACCTCTTTTAATAAGAATGACCCCAGCGCTTCGGAAATTTCCTTTTTCAGGTTGAGTGTGGAAAAGGAGTTGAACAGCATCAGGTCCCCCGGCGTCAGATCCCCGCTTACTCCTCCGGCTGCGTTGGTTATCAAAAGCTGCTTTGCCCCCAGTTTATGCGTGAACATTACCGGAAAAAGACATTTCTCCAGCGGGTATCCTTCGTAAAAATGGATGCGTCCGTCAAACAGCAGCAACCGCTTCTCCTTTAGCCGGGCAAAATGTATTTTCCCGCCGTGCCCCTCCACGGTGGAAGGGGGATAACCGGGAATGTCCATGGTTCTGATAGTCTTAACAATTTCCACTGAACCGGAAAATCCCCCTAATCCGCTCCCCAGAATCAGGGCTGCATCGGGCTTGAACGGTGCATTGTCCAAAACAAATTTTATGCTCTCTTCGTGCTTGCTGAAATTCATATACTTCCTGAAATCAACTGAATAAAACCCCCGCAAGGGTTGCGGTCATAAGTGTTGCTATAGTTCCCCCGATAACCGCGCGGATGCCCAGTTTTGCCAGATCCGGTTTCCGCTCCGGGGCAAACGGACCTATCCCTCCTATCTGTATGGCTATCGAACTGATGTTCGCAAATCCGCAAAGGGCGTAGGTAGCCATCAAGATTGACTTAGTATCTTTTATACTCCCCTCGGCAATCATTTTACCCAGGTCAACATAAGCCACAAATTCGTTCAGTATCAGTTTTGTTCCTACCAGACTCCCGAAATTAAGCGCATCCTGCACCGGCACACCTATACCTACCGCAACTACCTGCAGAATCATGCCGAGCATGAGTTCAAAACTCAGCGGCTTTCCGAATGAAGATCTCAGATAGTCGTTTATACTGAGCAGATCCCCCAGTCCCGTCAGGGCATAATTGATCAGCGCAATCAGCGCTATGAAGGCAATAAGCATACCGCCAACGTTCAGTGCAAGCATCAGCCCGTCCGCCGCCCCGCTGGCAGCCGCCTCAATTCCGTTCCCCGCACTCTTCTCTATTTTTAATTTCACAGTCCCTTTGGTTTCCGGATCTTTCGTTTCGGGGAATATGATCTTCGAGACCAGCAATGCAGCCGGAGCAGCCATCACGCTAGCGCCAAGCAGGTGGGTTGCAAAGTAGAGCTGCGCCTGCTGCAGCGGTATGTTCGCCTCCACTGCATAACTGCTCCCCAGAATCTGTACAAATGCCGCCATCACCCCGCCGGCAATGGTTGCCATCCCTCCGGTCATTACCGTAAGCAGTTCGCTGTTCGTCATCCCCTTGATGTATGGCTTGATGATAAGAGGTGCTTCCGTCTGCCCCACAAAAATATTCGCTGTGCAGGAGAGGGATTCCGCACCGGAAGTCCCCATGATTTTTGCCATAACCCACGCCATCCCCTGTACCACTTTCTGCATTACTCCGTAATGATATAAAATAGCCATAAGACTTGCGAAGAATATAATTGTCGGGAGCACCTGGAATGCAAAAAAGAAACCGAGACTGCCGGGCTGCCCCTGCGATATGGCAAGATTGCCGAACAAAAACTTTGCCCCCTCGAACGAAAAATTGAGAATCAGCACAATAAACCCGCTGAACCAGCTGAAAAAATCCTTTGGCAGTGCGAAAATAAAACTGTATGTTCTTAACTGATCCCCTTTAAGTAAAAGCACGGCGAAGATAATCTGCAGAAGCAGCCCCGTTCCCACCAACCGCCAGTTAATCATTTTCCGGTTGTTTGAGAAAAGGAAAGCAATTCCGATAAGCAGAACAATTCCGCCTATTCCGCGTAGCAGAGCGATTAGAAAATCCATAATTAAATTACTCCTTCGGAATGTAGTGGCATTTTCTGCAGCGGGCTTCGTAAATATTCCCTGCACCCACCACCACCCGGTCCTGGTCAGCCGTTTTACGCTGAGTCCGGTCTGCCGGATTTCCGCAGTTCACGCAAATCGCCAGTGTCTTGGTGATATACTCCGCAGTAGCAAGCAGTTGAGGCATCGGGTCAAACGGCACCCCCTTGTAATCCTGATCAAGCCCCGCCACAATCACCCGTTTCCCATCGTCCGCAAGTTCATTGCACACCATCACCAGGGCAGGGGAGAAGAACTGCGCCTCGTCAATGCCAATCACCTGGAAATCCTTCGCCAGGGGTAAAATATCTTCTGCTTTTTCCACCATAAGAGAATCGAGCGACTGCTCACTGTGGGAGACTATCTCCGTAAGGGAGAAGCGGTTATCCACTCTGGGTTTAATAACCAGCACAGTTTGCCTGGCAATCCTTGCCCTTTTAAGCCGGCGAATAAGCTCCTCCGTTTTCCCGCTGAACATGCAGCCGGTAATCACTTCAATCCATCCAGTCTTTACCGGGAATGCGTGAGTATAAGTTTCAATCATTTTCTTATTCCAGATCTTTAGAAGTGAAAGCAAAGGGGAGCAGTTCGGAAATTTTCAGCACCTTCGTTTCCCGCCTGCTGTTAATCATAACCACGTCAATATCGCCGCAGAGATCCGAAATTACCTGTCTGCAGGCACCGCAGGGAGCGCAGAACTCCACCGTATCGCCGACCACGGCAATAGCCTTGAAATTCCTTTCCCCCTCGGAGATAGCTTTGAAAATAGCCGTCCGTTCCGCGCATATAGTCAGGCTATAGGAAGCGCTTTCGATATTCCCACCGAGGTAAATTTTCCCGTCGGCAGTTTCCAGTGCGGCGCCGACGTGAAAGTTGGAGTAAGTAGGAAGGGATTTTTTCTGTCCTTCCAGCGCTTTATCAATAAGATAGTCATAATTCATCAAAGCACCATTCATATTAATTCAATTAGCAAAAATAACAATTATTCCTGAAAACTATTCATACAGGGGAGTAATTTTTTAGCAGAGGTACGCCGGAACAAGATCAGCCTTGCAGTCATTAAGTAGTCATTAATTGTTCTTAACCCCCCTTTTAAATCCCTCCCGAAAGCTTTCGGGAGGAAAATTCATCCTCCGCTGGAGGCGGATTATCTTTTAGTCTTTTTATCTTTTAATCTGCTTCCCGACCTTCGACTTTGGACTTTCGTCCCGTTACGAACGTAATAAACGTTATAAACGTTACAAACGCTCTTAAAACTTAAAACAGCTTATTAAACTCCCTTGCCGGTCTGTTCTTCCAATTTCCCTTATGGTAAGCATAACCTGCAACAAGCGGCATAGTGATAGTCGCTTCTGCGTAGACCATCTGTTCGTAAGTAGTCTCCACCTTTCCCCAGGAGCTGGCTTCTTTGAGTGTAGATCCGGAAAGTGCCCCATCCCTTTCATCCGCAACAGTAATCTGTATAGCGTACTTATGCATCGGAGCATTCTCCTGCAGAATATCCGCAGCCACCACAATATCCTGCGTAAAATTCTTCGGCACACCTCCTCCGATCATAAAAATCCCCGATTCCTTCGTATTGAGTTTAATCTTAGTCAGTTCAAGAAAATCCTTTGC
>JAAYVN010000036.1 GCA_012517155.1 Ignavibacteriales bacterium
ACAATGAGAAAGCACCTGTTAGCGAGTTAAACAAACTTTCTTCAGCAAACAATTGCATTATATGGACATGGATCATAAAAATAACAGCCAATCCTTTAAGCAAGTCAGCAGAGCCATTTCTTTTAGTTAAATCATAATCGAAAAAATTAAGGTTCATACGAGTCCAGGGAATAATTATTAATAATGTCAACCGAAATGTAATGAAAACAGAGGATTATTCACTTTAAAAATGCCCTAAATTATAGGGATAAAATGAGTAAATTTAAAAGTTAAATAAAATTTTATGGAGAGTGTCTTGAAACAGATAATGCAAAAGAGAAAAATCGTTTTCAGTATATCACTACTAATTATTTCAACTTTTTTGTTTTTCGGATCAACCCCGCCAGATGAGGGGATGTATCCGCTAAGCGAGATATACAAACTCGATTTAAAGAATGCCGGACTCAAGATGGAGGTAAAAGAGCTTTACAATCCAGATGGGGTGAGTCTAATAGATGCATTGGTAAGTCTACAAGGTTGTACCGGTTCTTTTGTTTCTAACGAGGGATTGATATTAACCAATCATCACTGTGCATTTGATTACATACGGAAAGCGAGCTCAGTAGAAAAAAATATTTTAGAAGAAGGATTTTTAGCCAAGACAAGAAACGAAGAAATTGAAGCCAGGGGCTTAACATGTAAGATAACAGAGTCGTATGAAGACGTATCCGATAAAATACTTGCTGCCGCAAATGAGGCAAAGGATATAGCGGAAAGAATGACACTAATCAGAAAAAAGATGAAACAACTGGTTGACGAAGTCAAGAAAGAAGATCCAGGATCCGAGGCAGAAGTATCGGAGATGTTCATAGGGAAGACATATATACTTTTCAAGTACAGAGTTTTAAGAGATGTTAGATTGGTTTACGCGCCACCAAGAGCGATAGGTGAATTCGGCGGTGAGAGTGACAACTGGGTATGGCCAAGGCACACGGGGGATTTCACATTTTTACGAGCATACGTTGCACCTGACGGATCACCAGCTACCTATTCAGAAAAGAACATTCCGTACACACCAAAGAGATTTTTGAAAGTGAACCCTAACGGAGTTGAGGAAGGGGATTTCATGTTCATTCTGGGGTATCCCGGGAGGACATTCAGGCATCAACCATCGCAATACACAAGATTCCATGAGCAATATCAATTGCCTTACATACAAAATCTTTTCAAGGAATTAATTGATGAATACACAAAATTAGGGGATAACAATCCAACGCTCGCGCTAAAACTTTCGTCAAGGATTAAATCTTTTGCAAATACCGAGAAGAACTACAGAGGAAAAATTCTTGGGATGAGAAGACTTTCACTTGTGGACAAGAGAGAGGGTGAAGAGAGAGAACTGCAGAAGTTTATTGATTCAGATCCGAAACTTAAAGAGGAGTATGGGAGCGTACTAAAAGATATTGACGAGATCTATAAAGAAATCTTCGATGACGGAAGACTTGGTTTAATGTATGCGCAGATTAGGAGAAATCCGCTGATCAGATTATATGATCTTTTAGCTGAGTACAGGAGAGAAATCAAAAAACCGGAAGATGAGAGAGCAGCAGGATTGAGGGGGAATCGAATTGAGAATTTCCACGCAACAGTCAAGGAATTATGCAACGACCTGGACCAGGAAGCGGAGACAGCCATGCTTGCAAAGATACTTAACGATGGAAGAAGATTTCCCGAGATGCAAAAATTGGAGACTCTGAAGGATTTATATGAAAAGAAGGAATCACCTGAAGAAATAACTAAATATATCAGGCAACTGGTTAAAGGATCCATGATTAGGGATTATGATTCATTCAAAAAACTGTCAGAAGCAGAAGATGAAGAACTCGAAAAAGCAAATGATGAAATGAGGGATTTCTTATCAGACCTGAAAAAAGATTACAGACCATTCCAGGCGAAGTCAGATATAATTAACGGAAAGCTGAACATAAGTTTAGCTAAGCTTGTTGACGTAAAGAAGATATGGCAAAAAAAGTCATTTATTCCGGACGCAAACAGTACACTCCGACTTACATACGGATACATAAAAGGATACACTCCTGCAGATGCGACAAACTTCAAACCAATAACCACACTAAGCGGATTAATAGAGAAGAGTTATCTGGGAGGGGATTACAAGATTCCAAAAAAACTGAAAGAGTTATATGATAAAAAAGAATTCGGAAGATATAAGAACCAGAAACTGGGAGACGTGCCAGTTGCAATACTCTATAACTCAGATACGACCGGGGGTAACTCAGGAAGTCCGATAATGAACGCATACGGGGAATTGATAGGGGTGAATTTTGACAGGTCGTATGAGGCGACGATCAATGATTATGCATGGAGTCAAGATTACTCGAGGTCAATAGGAGTAGATATAAGATTTGTGCTCTGGGTAACGGAGAAAATCGGCGGGGCAGATAATGTTATCAAAGAATTAGGAATTAATTAAGAAGAACAAAATGGAAAAAGTAAGATCAACAACAATAATCGGGATAGTTCACAACGGTAAAGCAGCGCTTGGGGGAGACGGGCAGGTGACTTTAGGAAACACTGTAATGAAGCATAATGCCGTCAAGATACGAAAGATATCGAACGGGAAAGCGATTTGCGGATTTGCGGGAGCGACATCGGATGCGTTCACCTTAATGGAGATGTTCGAGGACAAACTTGAGCAGTACAGAGGGAATGTTCAGAGAGCCGCGGTTGAATTAGCCAAAGAGTGGAGAAAGGATAAATATCTCAGAAGACTGGAAGCCATGTTAGCAGTAGTAACTTCAGATACGGCACTTGTAGTATCCGGTAACGGAGATGTTATTGAGACGGAAGACAAGATAGTAGCGATTGGTTCCGGGGGGATGTATGCTTTATCAGCGGCAAAGATGCTGAAGAAATACAGCAATCTTGAGGCGGCTGAAATCGTAAGGGAGTCATTAAAGACAGCCTCGGAAGTATGCATATATACAAATGACAAAATTAATGTAGAAACAATAGATTAGAGCAGGAAATAAATGAAGAAGAATCTGAAAGAAGTTCTAACACCAACCCAAATAGTTGCAGAACTGAATAAATTTATAATTGGACAGGAAGATGCGAAAGTTGCAGTGGCAATAGCATTACGAAACAGATGGAGGCGGCAACAAGTTGAAGGTTCATTAAAGGATGAGATACTGCCGAACAATATAATACTGATAGGTCCAACCGGAGTGGGGAAGACTGAAATTGCCAGGAGGCTGGCGAATTTAGCGAAAGCGCCATTTGTAAAGGTTGAGGCGTCCAAGTATACTGAAGTTGGATATGTGGGGAGAGACGTAGAATCCATGATAAGGGATTTGGCGGACATAGCAGTGAACATGGTGAAAGCCGAGAGGACAGAGGAGGTAAAATCGAGAGCGGTTGAGTTGGCAGACGAGAGGATACTTGATATGCTTATTCCACCAATTAAGAAGCCGGCAATCCCGAACGGAGAAGAAAACGGCGAGCAGAATGATGAGGTTTATCAAAATCAGAAGACAAGAGAATGGATGCGCTTCAAGCTTAAGAATGGGGAGCTTGACGAAAAGATGATTGAGTTTGATACGACTCAGCCGGCAATGGGAATGCAGATACTAGGACCTTTAGGGGGGGATGACCTTGGGATAAATTTGCAGGATATGATGTCGAGCATGCTACCAAAGAAAAAGAAAAAAAGAAAAACGAATATAAAAGAAGCCAGGGAAATTATTGCCGATGAAGAAGCCCAGAAGTTAATAGATATTGATGCTGTTCAGAAAGAAGCAGTACAAAGAGTAGAAAACACAGGGATTGTGTTTATTGATGAGATTGATAAAATTGCCGGTTCCTCAGGAAAAGGGCACGGTCCGGATGTATCCAGGGAGGGGGTACAGAGAGATCTGCTTCCGATAGTTGAAGGATCGAGTGTGAACACCAAATATGGAGTTGTTAAGACGGATCATATTTTATTCATTGCCTCAGGAGCATTTCACATTGCGAAACCTTCGGATCTGATTCCCGAATTACAGGGAAGATTTCCTATAAGAGTTGAACTTAAAAGTCTGACAGAAGAGGATTTTGTAAAGATACTCACATTGCCTGAGAATGCCTTATTAAAGCAATACTCCGCATTACTTCAGACTGAAGGGGTTAAAGTAAACTTTCTTGATGACGGAATCAATGAGATTGCGAATATAGCTTATCAGGTGAATGAAGAGATTGAAAATATTGGAGCAAGAAGACTGCATACAATATTAACAACACTGCTGGAGGACATACTGTTTATGGTTCCGGACAAGATGCCGGATGCGGAGATACGGGTTAACAGCCAGATGGTAAAAGAAAAACTTGAGAAGATAGTTAAGAACAGGGACTTAAGCAAGTATATACTTTAACATTGTAAAAGGGATAATAAGAAAAGAGCTGCCATTGGCAGCTCTTTTTGTTTTAGTACTTATCAAGTGTTTTTATTTCCTCCGGTGAAGCAATGAGAAAACTAATTGCGGTACCACCGCTTTCAACCAGGGAGAGTTTTAGACGGGTTTTTGAGTTAACCAGATATTTATTAATCTGATAAGAAATGGGATTCTTTTCCCAGTGAGCATTTTCGCCATCTGAATAAACCGTTGCAGTATACCACTTGTCTGTTGTTAAGAAATCACAAGATATTTCCGAGGTGCGTTTATTTTCATCAGTGATAGCACCGAGGAACCAGGAGTCATTATTTTTTGCTTTACGGACGATGGTAACATAATCACCCGGTTCTGCTTCCAGAACCTTTGTTTCGTCCCAATCAACCGGAACATCCTTAATAAACCGGAATGCGTCCAAATATTTAGAGTAATTTTCAGGCAAGTCAGCAGCCATTTGAAGCGGGCTATACATGGTTACGTAGAGAGCGAGTTGTTTAGTAAGCGTTGTATGCACCTGAAACTTTTTGGAAGGATCGTAGTAGTTCATTTTAATTTCGAAAATACCGGGGGTATAATCCATCGGACCACCCATAAGACGAGTGAATGGAAGGATTGTTTCGTGCTCAGGTGGATTACCACGGCTCCAAGCGTTGAACTCATTCCCTCGTGCTGCCTCACTTGAAAGCCAGTTAGGGAAAGTGCGATGAAGTCCGGTTGGACGGCAGGATTCATGGGAATTAATCATAATCTGATACCCGGCAGATTTTCGGGCAGCGTGAATATAGTGATTAATCATCCACTGACCATCGTGATATTCTCCCCGCGGGATAATACGACCGACATAGCCGGTTTTAACTGCATCGTAGCCAAAATTTTTCATAAAGCGGAAAGCTTCATCCATACGGCGTTCATAGTTTGTAGCAGAAGCGGAAGTTTCGTGGTGCATTATTAATTTAACATTTTTAGATTCAGCATATTTCTGAAGTTCCAGGAGATCAAAGTCAGGATAAGGGGTAATGAAATCGAAGACGTTTTCTTTCCACTGACCGAACCAATCTTCCCATCCGATATTCCAACCTTCCACAAGGACGGCATCGAATCCATGTTCAGCTGCGAAGTCAATATAAAACTTTGTTCGCTCAGTAGTAGCGCCGTGTTTACCGGTAGGGGTAAGGTTTTTCCAATCGGTAAGATCGAGTTTCACATTATTTATATCAGAATAATTCCAGTTTGAGACGCCTACGTGAAGTTCCCACCAGATACCAATGTATTTAATGGGTTTGATCCACGAGGTGTTTTCAATTTGGGAAGGGTCGTTTAAATTAAGGATGGTCTTAGATTCGAGTATAGCTGGAGCGTTGTCCGAAACCAGGATAGTTCTGTAGGGAGTGTGACAAGGGGTTTGGAGATAGGCTTTATTTCCAAGCACATCCGGGACGAGGTGTGAGCGGAGAGAAAAAGTTTTTTGATTTATTTCAATCTGCATCACCGGATAGTTGATGAGTCCGGCCTCGTGGATATTGATATAGAGGTTATCAGAAGTCTTCATCATCAGGGGAGTCTGGACGAAGTTTTTTCCGATTATAGATTTAGTAGAAATCTCATTAATAGTTGCGCCGTATGAAGCGTCAACTTCGCTGAGTTTAGTTGTGGTATAGAAATACTCATTTGAGTCGTAATCACCGGGAATCCAGAAGGCTTTATGATCGGCGGTCAGATTAAATTCAGTTAATTCATCAGAGACAGTAAAGTATTTTAAACCATCCTGCTGGGGGAACTCATAGCGGAAGCCGAGTCCATCGTTGAAGAGTCTGAAGCGAATACGAAGCTCACGATTATCGCGTCTGCGCAGGGAGACTAAAAGCTCGTTGTAATTATTCCGGATAGTTTTAACTTCACCCCAGACAGGTTGCCAAGATCCATCGTAAGAACTGGTTTCGTGGTTAACAAGGGTGAAACCTTCCGCAAGATTTGCCTGATCCTTAATAAAAATACCGAGTTTACTTTTATTAATGATCTGCATTTTGTTGAAGGTTAATTCATAAACGGGTTCGCCGTAGTCAGTCATGGAGAAGGTAAGAGACAAACGTCCATCGGGGGAATTAATAGTTTGGGGTGATAAAATATGTGTAATCATAAATATCAAGAAGGTCAATATGGAAATAAACTCATGCTTGTTCATTTTTTTTACTCTCCCTGAAGACCGAATTATATCTTTCAATACTTCTCATAATTATTTCATAAGCTTTGTCTTTAGTAAGGAATTCATTAACCTCGACCTGTTTGTGCTCAAGTTTTTTATAGTCTTCAAAAAATCTTTTCAGTTCGATGTTGGTATGAGGGGGGAGTTGGTTGAGGTCATTGATGTAATTAACACCCATATCGTTTTTAGCGACAGCGATAATTTTTTCATCATTTTCATGATTATCAATCATTAACATTACGCCAATTACTTTTGCTTCGACGAGTGCCAGGGGGTGGACTCCTATAGAGCTTATAACGAGAATATCAAGGGGGTCGCCGTCATCAGCCAGGGTTTGGGGAATGAAACCATAGTTAGCGGGATAATGAACTGCAGAGTACAATACACGGTCCAGTTTAAGAAGACCGGAATCTTTATCGATCTCATATTTTCCAGAGGAACCTTTCGATATTTCTATAACCGAAGTGACAAATTTGGGGACGTCTTTTCCATAACCAATAGAATGCCATGGATGTTTAATGTTAATTGGAAGCATAAAATCTCCGAGGGAATAGTTATTTATCTATAATTATTTCAAAACAAAAAATACAACTTTATCAAAGAATTAAAAAGAAAAAACTAAAAAGAAAAGGGCTGCCAAAGATGCAGCCCTTTAAAGGTTCAGATGGTAAGAAAGAACTTTATTTTTTAATTATGTTTCCGTCTGTATCAATTACGTTGATCTTATAACCAAGTTCTTTAAGGGGGTCCTCAATTTTTGAGAGGTCACCAACAACAACCCAGATCATTTTATCGGGGGCGAGAATGCGTTTTGCGACTTTAGTGATTTCCGAATCAGAAAGGCTGTTGATTTTTTTGACGTAAGTATCGTAATAATTATCAGGGAGATTGTAGTCAACAATTTCGCTAAGGGAATTAAGAATTGCATTATTTGTTTCCCAACTTCCAGGAAGTTCGAGAGTTTTGTTGAGTTTCATTTTGCTAATTTCTTCAGAAGTAATTGGTTTATCCGTGAGGAAGCCGGAGATTTCCTTATGTATTTCCTGAATAGACTCCTTGGTTTTATCCCCCTGAACGAAAGCAAAGACGAGGAAAGGCATCTGACCTTCAGAAGTAAAGAAAGTACTTCCTGCGCCGTAGGACCAGTGTTTATCTTCGCGAAGGTTCATGTTGATTCTTGAAGTAAATGTACCGCCGAGGACATAATTGAGCGCTTCCATTTCGAGATAATTCTCATCACTGCGCGGGGGGGCGACATGTCCGGCAATAACGACGGACTGAGGGGAGCCGGGTTTATCCATCACGTAAACGACAGGGGCAGTCTTATGGGAGACATTTTCAATTTTCTTTTTGGGTGCATCACCCGACTTCCAATTCTTGAAGAGTTTATCTATTTTGGATTTCAGTTCATCCATAGAAATATCACCAACGACGATGAGGGTGGAGTTATTGGGTTTGAACCATTTATCGTGGAATGAAACGATATCATTGCGGGTAATATTCTTAACAGTTTCCTCGTAACCGCTACCGGTGAAGGGGGTTCCATAGGGATGATCTTCGCCGTAAATATATTTAGGAAGGACACGCAAAGCCATCTGGGTGGGGGAGGATTTTTCGCGTTTAATCTGAGAGAATCTTTCATTCTTCAGGCGATCCAGTTCTTTATCAGGGAAGGAGGGATTGAGGATTATATCAGCGAAGAGTTCGAGCGATTTATCAAGAGATCCTTTGAGAGCAGATAATCCGACATTACAATTATCAAGACCAGAGCCAGTATAGAGGTTGGCGCCGAGTTTAAGGAGTTCCTCGTTAAGCTGAAGGGAGGTTTTAGTTTTGGTACCTTCATCCATAAGATTCATAGCAAGACTGCTAGTGCCTTCGGGGAGGTTCTGATCAGCAGCGAAGCCAGCATCAACGGAAAGGAGGAAGTTGACAACCGGGACGGCAGTCCTTGTTGCCAGGACAATTTTAAGACCGTTTGAGAGTGTGCTTCTTTCAATCTTAGGAAATTTTGCAACGGGGGGTTCCGAAGTTTCGGGAAGTTTTGATCTATCTGCAGTGGAAGTTTCAGTAACGAGATTTTCATAAGGATGAATTTCGAGAATACTAACACCATCTGAGAGCCAGTCATTCATAGCTTTTTTAATATCAGCGGCTTTCATTTCATCGAGCCACTGAAGCCTGGTTTTATAAAAGTCAGGAGAACCGGAAAAAATAAAAGACTGAGCGAGGATATCGCTTTTACCACCGAAGCCACCGATTCGTTCGATACCCCGTACGAAACCGGAAATGAAATTAGTTTTAACGAGTTCAAGTTCGGATTGAGTAGGCCCGTCATTAAGCAATTTAGCAAATTCCTCATCAAGGATCTGTTCGATTTTAGCGAGGTCAATACCGGGTTTTGCGGTAACGTCGAGTGTGAACTGGCTACCGAGTTCTTTGGGGCTGATATAAGCGCGGGCATCGGTAGCTATTTGTTCTTCGTAAACAAGGCGTTTATACAGCCTGGAGTTTTTACCAACGGCAAGGACGTCCGAAGCGAGATCAAGCAAGAAGAGATCTTTAGAACTCCACTCTGGGATGTTCCAAATTTTTATAATTCTTGACTGAGGGACGCGATCCTCAACGACGAATCTTTTCAGACCTGTCATTTTCGCGACCCAAGTTACCGGGCGTTGAACAGGTTGAATTGGTGGAATATCGCCGAAAAATTTATTAACTTTTTCGTAAGCAAGTTGAGGGGTAATATCACCGGCGAGAACGAGGACGGCATTATTAGGACCGTAGTAGTTTTTAAACCATTCGTGAACGTCTTCGAGTTTAGCGGCGTCAAGGTCTTCCATAGAACCGATGACAGACCAGGAGTAGGGATGACCGACGGGGTAACAATTTTTAGTAGAATGGTCTTCGATTTTCATCATGTAAGGTTCGTTATCGTACTGACGTTTTTCATTTTGAACGACACCGCGTTGTTCATCGAGTTTAGCCTGAGTAATGGCGCCAATCAGGTGACCCATTCTGTCTGACTCCATCCAGAGGGCAACGTCCAGAGCAGAAGTCGGGACGTTCTGGAAGTAGTTAGTTCGGTCTTCGCTGGTAGTACCATTAAGGTCGGTAGCGCCAACTTTTTCAAGGGCTTTAAAGTAGTCATCGTCGTAATTTTCGCTACCATTAAACATAAGGTGTTCGAACAAATGAGCAAAGCCGGTACGACCCGGTTTTTCATTTTTAGAACCGACATGATACCAGATATTAACGGCAACTATTGGTGCTTTATGGTCTTCGTGAACGAGGAGGGTTAAACCATTTTTAAGCACAAATTTTGTGTAGGGGATATCAATATCCTTTGCGGACTGAGCAAGTTGGGGTTTGGAAATCACCAGCAGAGCCGCAATCAGAACAAAAAACAGGTATTTCATAAATAATTCTCCAAAAAATGATCTGAAAATTATTCAGATAAGAAATAAGAAAAAAAAGCATATGTAAGAATGGTAGTATTTCTACATAAACGGAAAGATTTGGATAACCGGGGGAAAAAATAAGAGAAATCCGAAGGGCTTGCGAAATAGGAATAAGGACGGCTTTTCCACGGCTTTACCACGGCTTTACTACGGCTTTACCACGGTTTTTATACGGCTTTGTATAAATGGGGCGGGGATGGGACGAGGGCGTTATAACGTTCGTAACGTTTTTAACGTTTGTAACGTTTTTAACGGAAAGGGGAAAAGGTTTATTTGTTGAGTTGGCTTCGCCGTCATTAATGGTCATTAAGTCGTTTTTAACGTTTGTAACGTTCGTAACGTTCGTAACGGGAGGTTAATCCGCTACGCGGAAGCGGTTTTTCAGGGGATTCGGTTTCTATTGATATTTATCCGCTAACGCGGAAGAAAATAATTGTTAATGGTAAATTATGAATTGATAATCTCAAATTAAAAAACCCCCCTTGATCCCCCCTTTGGCTAAGGGGGGAAATATCATCCCTTTGATCCCCTCCCGAAAGCTTTCTGGATGGGAAAAATCAGTAGCGTTTGTAACGTTCGTAACGTTTGTAACGTTTGTAACGGGACGAAAGTCGAAGGTCGAAGATCCGAAGACGGAATCCGCCAAAGCGGAGGAAGACGAAGGGAGGGAAGTGGACGTATTGCGGATGTTTATGAATGGGAATTGTGTCTAGTAATAATGATGTTTTTAAGCTATATTCAGAGGAAATCGTGAGTGGGGACATTGGGACGCTTATTTTGCCCATATCATAAAAAATCTTTTTTGGGGCGATCCAGGGGGCAATTTAAGGGGCCGAGGGTGGGAATTAATTTTGTTTAGAATGTGAAGAATGTGAAGAACAAATATCATTTGTAAGTAAATAAAATTTGCGGTAAATTTATGTAATGAAATGATAATATTGTAAAAACTATAAATGGCAATTACATAAATTAATAGTACAATAATTTAAAACGATAATAAATGAATATAGAAGGCAAAATAACCGGGATAAAATATAAAGTTGTTTTATCCGCCCCCTTAAAAGAACTTCATGTTGATAATTTTAATATAAATAAAGCACCTTCGGCTTGTTTGTTAGTAGACAATAAACACACTTTTGCGATTTCAAAATGGGTTTCGCCTAAACGAACTCGCTCTTATCCTTTTGAACGTGTTTTCAACACATTGAAAAATTCAAAGAAAATAACCGTAATACCAATTGTAAAGGACGAAGGCGAAAAAGGCGATAGAGATTTTATTCAATGGGATACGGTTTCATTAATGTCTTTGTTAGATGTGTTTGTAATTTTCGCCTACTATGATAAAGCAGATAAAGCAAACCTCAAAATAACCAACCAACAATTCAACAATAAATATGTTCTTTCCAAAATCAAGGAGATAGAACAATATCATAGTTCTGCACTACACTGGAATTTAAACGAACTTAAGACTAATTTGCATCGAATCATTGCAAAAGTAAAGATAGCTTATTCGAGGATAGAAAATATAACAGGGGTAAAACTTCACAACAGAAATGGTATAAACAACTTTAAAGACAAAATCGGGAAAGATGTTTCTTCATTTATGGCTTTTTCAAGGGAAAAAGCTAAAAAAGC
Source organism: Ignavibacteriales bacterium (assembly GCA_012517155.1). Taxonomy (GTDB): domain Bacteria; phylum Bacteroidota; class Ignavibacteria; order Ignavibacteriales; family Ignavibacteriaceae; genus JAAYVN01. The sequence goes on from JAAYVN010000036.1 coordinate 11,724, forward strand.
GCAGTCAAGAGAATTTGTTACCCAACGACCCAAAGAAAGTTTATCTACACTCACAAAAGCTAAAATCACTATAACCAACTATCTGGGTGGACAGTATTTTTTGACGGTGGACGAGATTTCGCTTGACAAAAATAAGGTCGCCTTGATCGAAGGGAAGCATAGTAAGAATGCAAGGCTACCGAGTAAGGGAGATATTAAAGACGGTTTGTTAAAGATGGTGTTGTACTGTAACCTTTCAAACGTTACTGTAAATGGAAAGAAAAGAAAAAGTGAAGCTGTTTTATGTTTGACCTCAACCAGAATTCGAGGGGCTATTACTTCCAAAAGCACAAAGCAAGAAATATCATCTTTTTTTGAAAGCAATAAATTCTCAAAATCTCAAAGAGTCTTGGTAGAAAATATTATTGCAGAAGCAAAGCAAAATAAATTTCTAATTAAAATCAGGTTTTCAAAATGATAAGAAGCCCATTGAGGTATCCAGGTGGAAAAAGTCGAGCTGTAGAATTAATCGCTAAACTTTTGCCGGAATTTGACGAATTTCGAGAACCATTTTTAGGAGGTGGTTCAGTCTTTCTTTATGCCAAACAGCGCTACCCAAGCAAAAGATTTTGGGTTAATGATCTTTATTTAGAACTATTCAAATTTTGGGAAATGAGTCAAAAGGATGTTGATTCCTTGATTAGCAAAATTTATGAATGGAGAAATCAATTTCCGGTAGGGAAGGATTTGTATAAATTCTTAAATTCAAATTTGGAAAGATTTAATGATTTAGAAAGGGCAGTTGCATTTTTTATCTATAATCGAATAACATTTTCGGGTACAAGTTTAAGTGGTGGGTTTAGCGAACATGCTTTTACAGGTCGATTTACTGAAAGCAGTATTCAACGTCTTAGCCAATTCGCAAAAGTTATAAAGGAAGCGAGAATAACTAATCTTGATTATGAGGCATTAGTAAAAGCAGAAGGTAAAAATGTATTTATATTTCTTGACCCACCATATTATTCGGCGACAAAATCTGCATTGTATGGAAAAAATGGGAATATGCACAAATCATTTGATCACATCAACTTTGCAGAAACAATGAGACTCTGCAAACATAAGTGGCTTATTACTTATGACGACAGCAACTATATCAGAAATTTATTTTCATTTGCAAACATAATTCCCTGGGACTTAACCTACGGAATGAGAAATGTGACAAGGGGTTCAGACCAAAAAGGGAAAGAGTTATTTATTTCAAACTATTTAGAATATTTACCTAAAAATGAAGAACTTCCGTTATTTGAGCAAATAGTGAATTTTGAAAGGACAATTCAGTAAAAATGAAAGAAAAATAAACTACTTGGCCGAACCAAAAGTTGTGCGCAATAAGGGATTTTGTGGCAATTCAGGCAATCTACCACACTCAGTTCCCTCCACTCTCCACTCTCTTCGCCCCATAAAAATAACCAGTACTAACCCCAGAGAAATTTGACAAGATGAATGGATGAATGATTGGATGGTCATTAAGTCGTTTGTAACGTCCTTTGCGTTTATAACGTCCATAACGTCCATAACGTTTGTAACGGGGGGTAATCCGCTACGCGGAAAAGAAAGGTAAAGGAAGAGGTAAAGGTAAAGAGACAAAGAGACAGAAGCACAGTGAAAATAATTGTTAATGGTAAATTATGAATTGATAATCTCAAATTTAAAAACCCCCCTTGATCCCCTCCCGAAAGCTTTCGGGATTAAGGGGGGAAATATCATCCCTTTGATCTCATCCTGAAAGCTTTCGAGAGGGGAAAAATCAGTAGCGTTTGTAACGTTTGTAACGGGACGAAAGTCGAAGGTCGAAGGTCCGAAGACAGAATCCGCCCCAGCGGAGGAAAACGGAGGGAGGGAGGTTATTGTCCTTAAACAGCTATTTAAAGTGGTTTCGGAGTCATGGGTTTTCGTGGTTTTTTGTACCGATGTTGATGCCAAAGAGACGGAATGGGGGAGCTTTGTATTCTTTTGGCAAATAGTTTTCGGGAATGGTAATCTGATTTCCATCCCGGACGGCACTAAAATGAGGCGACATGATTTCTATACCGGCTTCGTTGAATTTATCCTGTATTTTGGAGTGAAGTTCACTATAGGTTGCTGCCTGGGATTGCGGATTGTTAGTATAAGCATTTAATTCATAGGCGACGCTGAAATCGTCCAGACTGGTCTGAAGTACAAAGGGTTTGGGTTCAGAGAGAAGAGATTCGCATTCGGAAGCTGCGGAGATAAGAAGCTCATGGACTTTTTTCCAGGGGACATCATATCCGATGGTTACGGTAGTGTTAAGTATGAGACCTTTTTCTGAAGCGGAGGAGCTAAAATTTATGATATGACTACCTAGAACCATTGCGTTAGGAATTGTAACATCAACGTTCTTGACGGTTCTAATGCGGGAGACGAGGAGAGTTTTTTCGACGACATCACCTACCGTATCTGCAATTTTCACACGGTCACCGATTTTGAAGGGGCGCATATATGTAAGTACAACACCCGAGACTATATTTGCAATTGCAGATGAAGATCCGAGAGAAAGCAAGATACCGAGGAAGACGGAAATGCCCTGAAAAGCCGGGGAATTTGAACCGGGGAGGTATGGAAAAATAATGATTGCGGCGAGTACGAGAATCAGGAAGCGGACAATTTTATAAGTTGGCATTGCCCATTCGCGATGAAAAGCGGGAAATTCAATATTACCGTTGTTAATTTCGGAGAAGATAAAACCGACAAAGCGAATTGCATATCGGAAGACAGCAGAAAGGATGATGATGAAAAAGAGATTGGGGAGGAAGTCGACAATGGCTTTTATAACAACGTTTACAGGATTGAGAACATAATTCAAGAGTTGACCAGACCAGTTGCTGCTGAAGGGGAAGAGACTAAAAACAATAGTTACAAAGAAGTAGAGGAGAAGAATCTGAAGTACAAGGCGGGAGAATTTAGTAATCAGAATCAGAACCTCAACAGTTCTTTCAGCAGACAGGAGATCAACAGATTTAAGGCGAAGGGTTTTTATTTTAGTTCCTTTCCAGCTTTGATATCTGGATTTCATGAATGAGGTCAAAGAGTTAATGCTTTTGAAGAGTACAACATAAAGGGCAGTATAAAATACCAGAAGGATTAAGATCTTAACAAGAGGTTGAAGCTGCCATTTGCGTGTATAAGGCCAGAGATGGAGAATTTCAGTCAGGAAGAGATAAAAAGCAAAAAGAGTAAGCACAAAGCGGAGACCTTTAAGGGAAATGAGAAGGAAACTTACTATGGTTGAGGACTTAACAAGTTGTTTATCCTTAAGGTTAATGTCTTTAATTTTTGCATTATCGAGTGACTGTACTTTTTTATAGAGCCAGGGAAAGAGACGGGAAACAAGGAATAAAAAGAGGAGCAGCGCAACAAGATATACAATGGAGTAGATGGAATTATTAATCAGATTTTCGTTGCTATAAAGTTTTCTTGTGTCCCACAGTTTTTTAACAATAATTGAACGGTATCTTTCAGCGATTGCTTCGACAGTAGATGCTTCCGCAGCGGCATCGATAGGAAGAAAAGCCATAATGGGATAGTCATCAATAGCAAGGAGAAGGTGGTCAGCTTCGGGAGTAATTTTAATGGAATCGAAATTTTTGTCATAATTATGGAGAAGGTTATCAAGGCGTTTATTGATTTCTTTAGCACGAACTTCTGCAGAAAAGATACCGATTCCGTGATAGATATTAAACAGTGTATCCGAATCAATTATTATGGAATGAGGTTTAGCATTTTTCTCAGGTTGCTGAGAGTGCGAAAAAGGAGAAAGCGAAAAAAGGCAAAAGAGGAAGGGAATAAACGACTTTAAGATTGTTTTGAAATTCATACTCATATTCAATAATTAATGAATGAAAGATTAATTATTATTAAAAAACCCAATAGTTGTTCAAATATAGCAAAAAAATCTTAATAATAAGAATAAATTAAACAAATTGAGAGAAATGGTTTAAGATTTCCTCCTATTATTTACCCATGTAATAACAATTCCGAGGACGATAGCGAATCTGAAAGATGTGCCCCACTCCCAGTCCGGGACAGAGTGGAGAAGTAAATTATATAAAAATGAGACAATGGATGAAACAATAAATGAGACGAAAAAAATAATGCAAAAATTTAATATCAATTGCGGTGCCTTCATACAGAGTCCTTTTCAATTATTTTATTAAAATCATTTTATTTGTAAGAGAAGAGTTGCCGGCAGTAAGTTTATAGAAATAAACGCCTGATGGAAGAGAATTAGAATTAAAATCAAGGGAATAAAATCCAGGGAGTTTATGTTCATTAAGGAGAGTTGAAATTTCATTTCCCAATACATCAAATAGAGCAATAACTACATTTGAGGAGACGGGGACTGAGTAGTCAATGCGCGTTGAGGGATTGAAAGGGTTGGGGTAGTTTTGAGAAAGAGAAAAGTCAACAGGCGTTGAAAGATCATTTTGAATGCCGGTAGCAGCAGAATAAGAAGCGATGAAGCAACCCCAATAGGGGAGTTCGGGACCACCGAGAGAAAAATGTTCACCATAAACACCACCCATAAAGACCTGATCATTACCCAAAAGGGCAACAGTATTTGAAGAATTGATATAAGGACCAGTACCTTTCTGAACCCAGACAAAATTTCCAGCAGGATCCAATTTAGCCAGATAAGGTTCAGAGACACCCGGGCAGTTTAGCTGAATGGAGCCAAAGTTGACGGTACCGTCGAAGTAACCGCTAACATAAGAATTGCCGAATGCATCAACGACAATATGACTCTGGAAGAAATAGTCAAAAGTTGCAGTTCCGGAAGCTCTACCAAGCCAAACAAACTGACCCATATCGTTCAATTTCGTTACAAATAAATCGCTACCACCCTCATTAAACAAAGACAGGGAACCGAGAGTCAGAGTTTCAAAAAAAGTACCAGAAGCATAGACTATACCGAGGGGATCGACAGTAATTCCGACACCAGTTGCACTTGAAGGGACAGAGGACTGATTTGCCCAGATGCATTCGCCCGAGGAATTAAATTTAACAAAATAAACACTACCATTAAAATCAGAGACGAGTTGTTTAGAGCCGAAAGAAGCGGTCATCATAAAATTACCAGTAAGATAAATGTTACCTGAAGCATCAGAAGTTATTGTACTCACATTTTCTGACCTTTCACCACCAGCCTGCTGAGCCCATAAGATATTTCCATCTGTATTCAGTTTAAGAATAAAGATATCATACTGACCATAGGAAGTAAAATTATGAGTGCCAAGGGAAGTGGAATCGTAGAAATCGCCACCGAGATAAGAGTTTCCAGAAGCATCTGTAGTCATGGAGTTACAGATTTCAGATAGTGGACCACCGAAATTTTTAGCCCAGAGCAGGTTGCCGGCACTATTAAATTTCAGCACAAAAATATCAGTACCACCAGAAGAGATAAGCTGTGTTCCACCGATAGAAGCTGAATCGGAAAAATCACCAACGACATATACATTCTCCTCCAGATCGACAGTAATACTCCTTCCAACGTCAAAACTCTTACCACCAAATGACATTAACCAAATAATAGCACCGGAATTTGTAAACTTGCCGATGAAAGTATCCGAGTTTCCTTTAGATGTTAACAGAGTAAACCCATTTTGCATCAAATCCGCATAATAAAAACCAGTTGCATAAAAATTGCCATAGTTATCTACCGCGATGTCATTCACATCAGTAGCACCATTAAAGAAGGTAACCGACTGCAGAGTTTGAGCAAAACCAAATTGAGTAAAAAGTATAAAAAAAGTGATAGCGACAAGAACCGGTTTCATAACAACTCCAAATTAGTAAAGTTATAAATTAATCAGCGAAAAGTAGGTGGAATCAGTGAATAAAAAAAGAAAATAAAAGGAAAAGGAAACAGTGATAAAAATACCTTAGAGAAATAGAAAATATTTATTATATTTTAATTCTAAAAACTGAAAATTGAGAAAAAGAAAAAAAGATCCAGCAAGAATAGTTAAAATAGAAGAATTAAATGAAGTGCCACTCCATCAGGGGTGGCTTTTTTTTTATAATGAAGTTCTATGAGAAAGAGAGAGATGGATAAAGTTAAAGGTGTTTTAGTTTTAGAGAACGGAACTATATTTGAGGGGGACAGCTTCGGTTCAGTTAAATCCGTTAACGGTGAAGTAGTTTTTAACACAGGAATGGTTGGATATCCGGAGACGCTTACAGATCCTTCTTATTGCGGACAGATAATAGTGATGACATATCCGCTGATAGGAAATTACGGGGTGCCGGATGCTGAATACGAGAATGGATTAAAGTTAAATTTTGAATCTGATAAAATTCATGCCCGTGCCCTGATTGTGGCAAATTATGCTGAAGAATATTCTCACTGGAATGGGAAGAAGTCATTATCTCAATGGCTTAAGGAGGAGGAAATTCCAGCGCTAACCGGGATTGACACGCGCAGGCTAACAAAGATAATCAGAGACAACGGGACTGTACCGGGGAAGATAATATTTAAGAATGAGGATGTTCCATTTGAGGATCCGAACAAGTTTGATCTTGTTGGACGGGTTTCGGTATCCGCTCCTATTGAGTATGAAAAGGGGAAAAAGAAAATTATACTTGTGGACTGCGGAGTTAAGAACAACATTTTACATGCGTTTCTAAGAAGGGAGATAAGTGTAATAAGGGTTCCGTATAATTATGACTTTGCGGGAGAGAAGTGTGACGGGATAGTGATATCAAACGGTCCCGGGGATCCGAAGATGTGCGGTGAGACAATAGAGAACACGAGAAGAGCAATGAGTATGGGAAAACCCATTCTGGGAATTTGTCTTGGAAGCCAGATTATGGGGCTTGCAGCCGGTGGCGACACATATAAACTTAAGTTTGGGCACAGAAGCCACAACCAGCCGGTGAATGAAGCCGGAACAAGGAGATGTTACATAACCTCACAAAATCATGGGTATGCGATTGACTCGCAAAAATTAGAGGAGGACTGGAGGGACTGGTTTACTAACGATAATGACGGGACTAATGAGGGGATAATGCATATATACAAACCATTTTTTGGGGCGCAGTTCCATCCCGAAGCATCACCAGGACCTGATGACACCGAATTTATTTTTGATATGTTTGTGAGGGCACTAAAATGATAAAGAAAGGAAAGCCAAATAAAGTATTAATTTTAGGATCGGGCGCTCTGCAAATCGGGCAGGCAGGAGAATTTGATTATTCGGGGAGTCAGGCGATTAAAGCATTAAAAGAAGATAAGATAGAGACGGTACTCATCAATCCAAACATAGCCACAATTCAGACATCGGAACAGTTTGCAGACAAGGTGTATTTCCTTCCGGTAAAACCGTCCTTTATTCAGGATGTGATAATGAAAGAGAAACCTGACGGAATTTTGTTAGGAGTTGGGGGGCAGACAGCTTTGAATGCCGGAGTAGCGCTATATGATTCGGGTATTCTAGATAAGTTCAATATTCAGGTCTTGGGGACACAAGTAAGTGTAATAAAGAATACAGAGGACAGACTTCTTTTCAACAAACGGGTGACAGAATGCGGATTGAAAGTGGCAAGAAGCAAAACGGTTTCATCAGTTGAGGAAGCAGTAAGAGCGGCTGAGGAAATCGGGTTCCCTGTTATGATAAGAATTGCGTATGCCTTAGGAGGACTTGGGTCGGGAATTGTTAACACGAAGGAAGAGCTAACGGAAAGGGCCGGAAGGGCTTTCTCCTTTACTAGTCAGATACTCATAGAGGAATCGTTGTACGGATGGAAGGAAGTAGAGTATGAGATAGTCAGGGATAAGTACAACAACTGCATAACAGTCTGTTCGATGGAAAACATTGACCCGATGGGGATACACACGGGGGACAGTGTTGTGGTGGCGCCTATTCAGACATTATCCTCGGAGGAGAATTTTATGCTCCGGTCGATAGGGATAAAGCTGATAAGGCATCTTGGAATAGTCGGGGAGTGTAATATTCAATATGCACTGGATCCGAATTCTGAGGATTACAGGATAATTGAAGTTAACGCAAGACTAAGCAGAAGTTCGGCATTGGCTTCGAAGGCGACGGGATATCCATTGGCTTTTGTGGCGACGAAATTGTCTTTAGGGTATGCATTAAATGAAGTAGAGAACTGCATTACAAAGGAGACATCCGCCTGTTTTGAACCGGCTCTTGATTATATAGTGCTTAAGTTCCCGAGGTGGGATCTGCAAAAATTCAAACTTGTAAATACAGAACTCGGATCGGAAATGAAGTCGGTCGGGGAGGTAATGGCAATCGGGAGGACATTTGAGGAAGTCCTTCAGAAAGCAATAAGAATGCTTGATGTGGGGAAGCATGGATTTGAAAAAAGCAATGATGAAGAAACAGATTTGGAAACACTTTCTGAAAGTCTAAGAGTACCAACAGATAAAAGAATGTTTTTTATAGCGGAGGCGTTATATGCAGGATTTAAGGTTGAGGAGATAGCTGACCTAACAAAGATAGACAAATTCTTCCTGTGCAAGATGGAGAATATCATCAGGATGCAGAAAGAGCTTGAGAAAGAGGAGCTAACGTCAGAGAGGCTGGAAAGAGCAAAGAGGACAGGATTTTCGGACAGACAAATTGCCCGGGCATATAAAAAGAGTGAGAAGGAAATAAGGGATTTGAGAAAATCTTTGAATATTCTTCCCTTTGTAAAACAGATAGATACGATGGCGGCAGAATATCCTGCAAAAACAAATTATCTTTACATGACGTATAACGGAGAAGAGGCGGATATTCAGCCGAAAGAAAAGAATCAGGTGATAGTTCTCGGAGGGGGAGCATACAGAATCGGGTCATCAGTTGAGTTTGACTGGTGCTGCGTAAACTCGGTGATGACATTGAATAAACTGCATTACAAAACAATAATGATAAATTATAATCCAGAGACAGTAAGTACGGATCATGACATATGTGACAAGCTTTTTTTTGAAGAGATATCGCTTGAGAGGGTGCTGGATATATACGAAAACGAAGATGCTCTGGGGTTAATACCCTCGATGGGAGGGCAGATTCCGAATAACCTGGCAGTTAAGTTATTTAACAACGGAGTAAAAATTCTGGGGACATCACCCCGGCAGATAGACAATGCAGAGGACAGGAACAAATTCTCATCGATTCTTGATTCACTTGAAATTGATCAGCCGGAATGGAAAGAACTAACAGATTTGAAGGAAGCCGAGAAGTTTGCAAATGATGTGGGGTATCCGGTTTTAATAAGGCCAAGTTATGTTTTAAGCGGCGCGGCGATGAGTGTGGTTCTTTCAGATGAGGAACTGGAGGGTTACTTAAAGAAAGCATCGACGATAAGCAATGAGTATCCGGTTGTGATTTCGAAATACATAACAGATGCGAGGGAAATAGAAGTTGATGCGGTTGGGGACATGGGAGAGTTATTTTGTTATGCAATTTCGGAGCATGTAGAGAATGCGGGGGTTCACAGCGGGGATGCGACGCTTGTGTTACCTCCCCAAAGGACATATCTGGAGACGATGCGAAGAGTTAAAATGATAACGAAGCTGATTTGTAAAGCACTTGAGATAACAGGACCCTTTAACATTCAGTTTATTGCTAAGGATAATAACGTAAAAGTAATAGAGTGCAATCTGCGGGCTTCAAGAAGTTTTCCGTTTGTCTCGAAGATGCTGAAAATAAACTTTATAGATATAGCAACGAGGCTCATGTTAGGTGAAAAAGTAGCAAAGATAGATAAGTCATCATTTGACCTGGATTACGTGGGGGTTAAATCGTCGCAATTTTCATTTACCCGGCTAAAGGGATCAGATCCTGTAGTTGGGGTGGAGATGTCATCGACAGGGGAGGTAGCCTGTCTCGGAGATGATTTTAATGAAGCATTTCTAAAGTCACTCTACTCAGTAGGATTCCACATTCCTGAGAAAGGGATATTACTTTCGACCGGGACCTTAAAAGAAAAATCGGAATTTATAGAAGAGTTAAAGACATTAAGGAATTTCGGATTAAAATTTTACGGAACCAAAGGGACTGCTGACTTTTACGCTAACAGCGGGATTGAAATTGAAGTACTAAAGCGACCTTACGATTACGAGGAACCATCGATTTTCAGTTATATGTCGGAAGGGAAAATAGACCTGGTAATAAATATTCCAAAGACTGCGGAAAAAGTTGAACTTGACAGTGATTATACAATAAGAAGAAAAGCAATAGACCTTAACATTCCGCTAATAACGAATATGCAAATAGCCAAGAGGTTTGTAAAGGCATTGAAAAACTATTACGGTAAAAGAATGCCAGTGAAAAGCTGGGATGAGTACAACTAAAAGTTATAGGATACACCAATCCAAGGAAGAAGGATAGTTTCATGTTTTGGAACTCCGAAGAAGAAGATACCAAAATCACCGGTCATTTTAGTTCCAAAGAATCTGATGCCGAGAGAGTAGAATGTATAGTCAATATCAACGAGTATCCAATTTTCGGAAATAAGTTTCATAGAGTTGGAAAACTGAAGTTCTCCGCCGAGGATTATGAGAGGGAAGTCATTAAACTCCAATTTATCCGAGCCATAACCAACACCAGCAGTTAACGAAATATTTTCAAAAGAAAAAGTACCGACACCAAAAAAAGCAGATACAGAGCCACCTTCAGAGAAAACATGCCGAGACCCAATAGCAAGGTTCAAATTTTCCGATTTAACAGGGGAAATTTTAATACCAGCCTGAAAAACCGGGAGAATAAAAAAACCTCCTATCAGACCTTCGACATAATTACTAATACCAAACCTCAATTGGGGGAATAACAACTCAAAAGCAGACAGCTGGAAAGTGCCAGACGGAAGAGAGCGAGCCGTAGGAAAGAGGAAGAGATGATCATTGCCAGGATCTTTTGTGTACAAGCCAAGATTCAGTACACCCGAATCATATTCTTCAATACTCTTTATTTCATTCCGTTTTAAGGTCAGATCTAAACTTGATGAAGTAATTATGCGGATATCAGTTGAATCAATTTCAATTATTTTTCCCACGAGCCGGGTATCATCTTTTAGTGTAAATATATAGTTAAGGGAGTCCGGGGAGAAGGTCGAAGCATTAATTGTGTTTCCAGCTAAAAAAATAAGTACAAAAATTAAAAAATATCTCATCAGTCACTCAATCGGAATTAAAAAGTATATGAGAAGCCAAGCCAGGGAATGAATCCGGACGAATTACTATTATAGCGAGGAAAGAGAAAACCGAGATCGCCGGCGATTTTCTGATTAAAAAACCTAACGCCAAAGGAAAAAATTGAGAGGTCCTCATCATCCCACAACCAATTTTCGGTAATTATCTTAGAATTATCAGTCATTCGAATTTCAGCTCCCAGAATAATCACCGGAGACTTAAAAATATCTTTCTGAGAGTATCCAAAGCCGAGACCAGTAGTAAAGGCGAACTTACCTGAGAAAAAAGTAGCAGTAGCAAAGGCAGTAGTAAAATCATTATTATCCCAAGATGAAAAATATGTTGAATTAAAAGAAAACTGAAAATTTGAAATTTTGAGAGGTGTGACTTTTGCGCTAAGATAGCGAACCTGTTCATCTATTTCAGCACCCGGAATAAGCGACATACCACCGGAGAGCATCAGATAGTCGGTTATTCCGACAGAGACAACGGGGAAGAAAATCTCATAAACCACGAACTGGACATTACCGGCGGGTAATGAGCGAGCAGTGGGAGAAAGGAAAAGGCGATAGTCATTAGGATCGGTCTGAAAGATTTTCTGACGAGATAAATCCGAATCCAGCTCCTCGATCAACTTAACTTGTGATTTTTTAATAACGAGATTCATTCCGGAAGCAGTAATGATTTTGAAAGCATCCGGGGTCAGAGAATCAACTTTAGCAATAATTTCAGTATCATCAATCAGTGTGAACCTGAAATAAGCTGAAGAATCGGTTTGCGCAAAAGGAACTGAAGTCAATGAAGCAACAATCAAAACCAAAAGCTCAAATTTAGAAGCAATATTACACATACACAAAACTTTCAAGTATTAATTAAATAAATATACTAAAAAAGGGGACATAATATCAAACCAAATTTTAAAGTGATTTTTTTCAGAAATTAGTGTGTATTTGTTAACTTTAAATATGTAATTAGAAATAATAGAAAAAATTCAATAATAATGAAAAAAATAATTTTAACAATTGCTTTCCTAATAGTTTTACCAATAGCAATAAACGGACAAGTTATATTCGAGGGAAATTTTGAAAGCGGAAATATAAACACAGTAACTACAACTGATTCAATAAGCTACACAGTAACAACGAAGCAAGACATCGGGGGGCGATGGTTTTATTTCAGAATGAGGAATGTAAAGAACAGATTTGTGAAAGTAACAATAACCTCCACAGACGTAAAGCGGGCTGTATATTCTTACAATGATAAAGATTACTACCGGTTTTCGGCTGCAGAATCACCCCAATCAAAAGTATTTCAAAAGACATACGAGCAGGATACAGTATATGTTGCATACTATGTGCCGTACAACTACTCATATTTGCAGGAGAGACTCGGGGAATGGAAGGAGTCTGCATTTGTAAAGATTGACACTTTAGGGCTGACACTAAGGAATCTACCCTTACAAGAAATGAGGATAACAGATAACAGTGAGCCTGATTCGACGAAGTACAGAGTATGGATACATGCCCGGACCCATCCGGGAGAAACACCGACATCATGGCAATTCGACGGACTGATTGATAAACTGCTACAAGAGGATGAAGTAATCAGCGAGTACAGGAAGAAAATAATATTTCACACAGTTCCATTTACAAATCCAGACGGAGTATATTACGGAAGATCAAGGACGAATTATGACGGAATAGATGTAGAGTCGAACTGGAATAAGTCTGCAAGTGAGACCTGTAAGGAAGTACAACTACTAAAGGAGAGAATGAGTTTAATAAACAGCGAAAAAGTGTTATCCGTTTTTTCCAACATACACAGTCAGGCATCACCATTTTGTACTTTCTGGATACACACTGCCGCTTCGACATCGGATGCATTTTACAGAAGGCAGATACAGTTTGCAAATCTGAACACATCGAACAATCCATATTTTGTACCCAGCGATTATAGTTTTTCAAGTCTATCAATGACATTTCCCGAGGGTTGGTTATGGAGCAATCACGGGGAACAGGTGTTAGCGCTGACTTATGAGACCCCGTACGACTTTTATTCGACAGGAAGTCTAGTTACCAATGACAATTTGAAATGGCTTGGAGAGAGGCTGTTATATTCGATAGCTGAGTTTCTTGAGATTTCCCATCCGAAGTATTTATTACTGGACAATAAAGATCTAGTAACAAACTGGAGAACAGAATCTACAGGGTTAGAATTCTTCAGCAATAATTACAACTCCGCATATTATTCCGATAATTTCGGGGACATTGACTACGAAACCGAAGCGATACAGCCGGGTAATTATGAAGTATGGGGCTGGTGGCCATCGAGTAATTCAAATGCATCGAACACGAAGATGACAATCAACTCGGGAAGTGAAACGATAACGAAATTCGTTGACCAACGATACAACGGTGCGAAATGGAATTTATTAGGAAATGTTAACCTAAGAAACAGCGGTAAGATAAATATCTCAATCAGTGATTCGGCAGCCGGCAGGATTGTTGCAGATGCAATCAAGATAATTTATAAAGGAGTGCCAACATCAGCAGAGGAGACAGTCGAAAAAAAAGATTTTATAATGTACCAGAACTATCCAAATCCATTCAATGGTACAACGACCATAAAATTTTATCTAAAGGAAACAAACAAAGTCAAAATGTTAGTATATAATTCGCTGGGAGAGACAGTTGCGAAACTAGTTGACGATGAACTTGGAGAAGGATATCATCAGATAGTATTCGATACGAACAACATCAATAATCTTGCCAGCGGTGTATATTATCTGCAATTAATAACCAATAAATACAGTGAAACAAAAGGAATGCTTTTGTTAAAATAAAAGAACGGAAGAACAAATGAAACAAATCGTTTTTATATTTATTTTAAGTTTATTATTCAACGGATTGGTAAAAGGACAAACAAAGAACCGGGAATTCAGGAGCACATGGGTTATAACGTGGGAATATGCGGCCACCTCCGGCTCAGTAGAAGAAAAAAAAGCGAGAATAAGGACTATACTGGATAATCACGTGGCGGCGAATATGACGAGTGTTATCTGGCAGGTAAGGCAAGCCGGGACAGCATATTATCCTTCCTCATATGAGCCGTGGGGATCATATTTCGGGAATACAAACCCGGGTTTTGATCCGCTGGCATATGCTATTGAAGAGTCACATAAAAGAGGTCTGGACTTGCACGCATGGTTTAATGTTTTTGCCTGTGCAAGTACATTTCCGGGTTCACCAGCGCAGAATCATCCGGAGTGGGTGTGCAGAGATAATACGGGAGCACCAATGACGAGTAATAAAGCACTTTCACCCGGAATTCCTGAGGTAAGAACCTATTTAAATGCAGTCGCAATGGAAATAGTAAGGAAATATGACATTGACGGATTTCATCTTGATTATATAAGATGGAATGAATATTCAAGCAGTAAAAACAATGAAAGCAACAATCCCTACGAAGGATTAGTCGACGGGATGTTTACGGATGAAGAGTTAATCGAAAAAACTGAAAACTCAGCGGGAAGGTATTTATATGATTATCAGCATCCATACAGTGCAGGTGTTCCTACAGGATTCAGTTCCTGGGAAGAGTGGTGGAGATGGTCAGTAACAGAATTTGTGAAGACACTGCAAGATTCCATCAAGAGTGTGAAGCCACACGTAAGATTAAGTATAGCCGCTTTGGGAAAGTACAACTGGACAACCTGGTGCGGGTATCACACAGTATATCAAGATGCAGCCTTATGGTTTAATCAGGGGTATATAGATCAGATAGCAGGGATGCATTATCACTGGACAACAGGAAGTGGATTTTTAGGGATGTTAACAACTGCATGTCCAAATTGCTGGAGTCAATACATCCAGCCAGGAATAGCTGCGGGGAGATTTTACACAGTAGGACCTCCCTCATATATATTAAAGGATGATAATTTATGGGGGAATCATCCACAAATTGTTTCAGCAATAAGATCAGTTCCATGGACAGACGGATTTCAATTTTTCAGTTATGGGACATGGAGGGATATGAACTATTGGCAGGAAGCAGCAAACATAATGTTCAAAGAGAAAGTTAAGCAGCGGGCTATGAAATTTATTCTGGATACAATACCAGAGTCGCCAATAACCACGATACTGAAGCTAGACAGTTTAAGATATAAAGTAACAGTTTCTCCTACAGACACTGCGTTAAATCAATGGTACATCTTATACAGATCAGAGGACGACGTGTTGAATCCTGACAATGACAAAATACTAACTATAAAGTTTGGCAAACAGTCTTTTACAGTTGACGAATATTTTGACGGCTGGCAGAATTTTGCAGGGAGGTACAGATATTTTGCCACAAGATGTGACAGATACTGGAATGAATCGAACCCATCAAATGCAGTAATTACAGATCCATTACCAGCGATACCGCCAAAGGTTTTATCAACGCAACCAGGAGAATCGGACACTATATCGGTTATTTCAAAGTTAAGTTTAGTATTTTCAAAAAGCATGGATGCAACTTCATTTGCGGGAGGCATGCATATAGATCCACCAATGCAAGTAGGGAATTCAGCATGGAGCAGTGACAAGAAGTCCGTAACATTCACATTTGCGCATCAATTACTTCCGGACACAATGTACACAGTAACATTAGACAGTTTAACCAAGGATCTGATCGGAATATCGATTGACGGAAACGGAGACGGAATATCCGGAGATCCATTCATATTAAATTTCCATACTGAAGCGGCAGATAATTCCGGTCCGATGGTACTTCGAGGCTATCCAATCACGGGTATGAATGAATTTGATCCCGAAGATTTAATTTCGATAGTTTTTGATGAACAAATACAACCGAGCGACATCAGTTATAATACGGTGATTTTAAGCCGCAACGGAAATGTAACGGGGCGATTAACCATGCTAAATACAGTTGATGAAAGAAGTGTACTGACAATTAAACCGGGAGTTACATTAGCGGGAGGAGACAATTGTCAACTTACTATCAAGAAAGAAGTAAGAGACCTTTATGGAAACATGATGCTTCAGGATCATGTAGTCAACTTCAAAGTTGCGAATTACAATTACACCAACAGGACCATGATAGATGATTTTTCAATAAAGCAATACTGGATGCATCCGGGTTACAGCGGTTCAACGAGAGGAATACTGATTTCAGGGACAACATTTGACTATTCGGATACATTTTACATACCCGGAACAACTCCGGCAAAATCCGCATACCTGAAATATTTGTGGGATCCAAATCAATCAGTACGATTAATCAGGGAGTACTTATCCGGAGGGACAGCGCAAGCGACCATGTTTGACACTTCCAAGACGCTTCAGGTATACATATTCGGAGACGGAAGCAACAGCAGATTCAGATTTGCAGTAGATGAAGGAGACGGGACGAGCTGGCCAAATCACGAGGTTTCCTCGTGGATAACGATTGACTGGACAGGATGGAGGTTAGTTGAATGGAGATTAAATGATCCCAACTCGGTTGGCAGCTGGATAGGAAACGGAGTTTTAGATTTCCCACAATACCGAACGGACAGTTTTCAGTTAACTGATACGACAGGTTCAGCCCCGAATGGATTAATATACTTTGACAATTATTCATATGTGACTAAAACAGTCAGCACCTCAACCGGTGTGAAAGAACCGGAGAATTCATTACCAGAAGGCTTCGGATTAGCACAAAACTATCCAAATCCGTTTAATCCAACGACTATAATAAGCTACAGAATTGCGGATGCAGGAGAGATCAATCTTAAAGTATTTGATCTATTAGGAAATGAAATTGAAGTTCTAGTTAATGAATTCAAGAGTCCAGGAGACTATAGCGTAAGTTTTGATGCATCATTATTATCAAGCGGGATATACATATACAGATTAATTTCCGGAGATAAGACAGACTCAAGAAAGATGTTGTTAATAAGATAGAATAATTTGTGTAAGAAGAGGTGCGTTATCAAACGCACCTTTTTTATTTCTTATCGGAAAGGATATCATTCATTACTTCAAAAGCATAACGAAGATGAGGAATAACAATGGAGCCTCCAACAATCAATGCAACATTAAAAGTTTCCATGAGTTCTTCTCTAGTGGCACCTTCCTGAATCGAGCGATCAATATGGTAGAAGATACAATCGTTACAACGAAGAACCATAGAGGCAGAGAGACCCATTAGTTCTTTAGTCTTAGCGGGAAGAGCACCATCGATATAAGCTTTATTATCAAGAGCGAAAAATTTATTAAAGTCACGGAAACCGGAATTCAGAATAACATCATTCATATCCGTGCGGTACTTTCTTGTTTCAGAAACAGATTTTTTCATATAGTCCTCAATTAATTAAACTCTTTAGCAAGATAGATGCCAGTAACAGATTCAGGATTCCTGATTATCATTTCAGGAGTTCCCTCCGCAACAATTTCGCCACCAAATTCACCGCCGGCGGGTCCTAGGTCGATTATCCAGTCGGCAGTTTTCACGACATCCAGATTATGTTCCACAATCACCACCGTATTTCCTTTATCGACGAGTTTGCGAAGCACGTCAAGCAGAACGCGAACATCATCAAAGTGCAAACCGGTAGTTGGTTCATCGAGGAAATAAATTGTTTTACCAGTACTAACTTTGCTTAATTCCGTTGCCAATTTAACACGCTGGGCTTCGCCTCCAGAGAGAGTAGTAGCCTGCTGACCCAGTCTAATATATCCAAGTCCCACATCATTAAGAGCCTTAAGTTTGCGACTGATTCTGGGGAGGTCGGTAAAGAATTCCAAGGCATCCCTGGCAGTCATATCCAGGACATCGGAGATAGATTTAGTTTTGAATAAGACCTCGAGGGTTTCCCTGTTATATCTTCTGCCATTACAAGCCTCGCATCTGACATATACATCGGGGAGAAAATTCATTTCAATTTTCTTCAATCCCGCACCTTCGCATTCCTCGCATCTGCCTCCAGAGACGTTAAAGCTAAATCTGCCCGGTTTATAACCTCTTATTTTGGATTCGGGGAGTTGAGTATAAAGGTCCCGAATAAAAGTGAACAAGCCAGTATAAGTAACCGGATTAGAGCGAGGGGTTCTTCCGATTGGAGACTGATCTATTTCAATAACTTTGTCGAGATGTTCAAGTCCTGAAATCTTTTTATAGGGAAGAGGAACAGTTTTAGAGTTATAAAAGTGACGGGAGAGGATTTTAACCAATGTCTCATTTATCAGAGTTGATTTTCCCGAACCACTTACACCAGTAATTGCAACAAATCTCCCCAGTGGAATTGAGAGATTAACAGACTTAAGGTTATTCCCAGATGCTCCGGAGAGAGTAAGATACTTGCCAGTTCCATTACGTCGAATTTCAGGAATTCCGATCTTAGTTTTGTTCCTCATATACTCGAGAGTAAGTGAAGGAGAAGTATTTTTTGATTTAAGGAGTTTTTGGGTATTGCCAATCACGCAAATTTTGCCACCATGATCACCGGCGGCAGGACCTAAATCAATAAGAAAGTCAGAGTTTTCAATTGTTTCCCGATCATGTTCAACCACGATAATAGTATTATCTATGTCTCTAAGATTTTTAAGTGAATTAATGAGTTTAATATTATCGCTTTGATGAAGTCCGATACTTGGTTCATCAAGGACATAAAGAACACCTGCGAGTTGAGTACCAATCTGAGTTGCGAGTCTGATTCTTTGGGATTCACCTCCTGAAAGAGTACGCGCAGTTCTATCGAGAGTAATATAGTCAAGTCCGACATTCAAGAGGAAATCCAATCTAGTCAGTATCTCTTTCAAGACGGGTTTTGCAATAAGAGAGTCGCGGTTGTTTAATTTAACATCAGAAAAGAAGTGATAAGCTTTCCTAATAGAAAGGTTGGTTGCCTGGGAGATATTCAAACCATTAAACTTAACAGCGAGGGATTCTTTTTTCAATCTGCCCCCCATGCATGAAGGGCAGGGGACAGTACTCATAAATGACTCTGCCCATTCGCGAATCTTGGGGGAGGTAGTATTCTTGAAATAACTAAGAACATAGCCGGTAATACCGGAGAATTTGTGATGATAAGTAACCGACTCACCACCACCATAATTATATGAAAAAGGAATCTTTTCTTTTGTGCCGTAAAGTATGATATCGAGATTTTCTTTGGAGATTTTTGACAGGGGGGTAGAGAAATTAAATCCGAATTTTTTTGCCACAGCTTCAAGTTGAGTAAAAAACCAGATTTGTCTGGGTTTACCGAGCGGGGCAATACCTTCCTGATCTATACTTTTTGAATTGTCGGGGATAATTAGATTAATATCCAAATCTTTTTTCTCCCCCAAGCCGTCACAATCGGGACATGAGCCATAAGGGGAATTAAAAGAGAAAGAATTAGGGGCTAAATCCTGAAAACTGAGTCCACATTCGAGGCAAGCAAAATTGCGGCTAAAAACAGTATCGGTATCACCAGCATTAATAATAAGATTTCCGTTACCATATTTCAGAGCAACTTCTATTGATTCGGTAAGGCGGGATTCAGCTACTTTTGAAACTTTAATCCGGTCAACCAGAATCTCTATATTATGAATTTTATACCGGTCAACTTCAAATCCAGGAAAGAGTTCCAAGAACTCTTTATCGACACGAACTTTTGTAAAGCCATCCTTAGAGATATCGCCAAACAATTCGCGATAGTGTCCCTTGCGACCCCGAATAACCGGTGCCAAAATAGTGATCCTGGTATCCGCCATAGAGTCAAGGATAGTATTAATAATCTGTGAACCGGTTTGTTTTGAGACCGGTTTACCGCAATTATAGCAATAGGGGGTTCCAACCTTCGAATAGAGGAGACGGAGGTAGTCGTAAATTTCAGTAACGGTACCAACGGTTGACCTTGGATTATGTGAAGTTGTTTTTTGCTCGATAGAGATAGCCGGGCTAAGTCCCTCGATGAGATCCACATCGGGTTTTTCGAGCATATCGAGGAACTGCCGAGCATAAGTGGAGAGAGATTCTATATACCTCCTCTGTCCTTCGGCATAGATAGTATCGAAAGCGAGGGAGGATTTTCCAGAGCCAGAGAGTCCAGTTATTACCGTAAAAGTATTACGAGGAATCTCGAGATCAATATTTTTCAAATTGTGTTCGCGGGCACCGCGAACAATTATTTTTTCCTTTTCCAAAAGAATCCAAAAAAAAATTAAATCAATTAGTTATTTTAGTCAAATAGATTTTGAAAATCAATTATTTTTTTATAAAAAAATCAAATATGAAAGAAATTGACGGAAGAGATAAAAACAATTAAAGAAGTTTCGGAGCACAGGATAAAGGAAAAAGGGTCCTTATTCATAGCATTAGCCTTTCCAGTGGATTCAAAGGAGAGAGCAGAAGAGATACTACATAATCTGAGAAGGAAGTATTTTGATGCGACTCATCATTGTTATGCATACAAATTAAAAGGGGACGAAATCAAGTATTCAGATGACGGGGAACCGTCGAGTACTGCGGGGATTAGGATACTCAAAGGAATTGAGCATTTTGATCTATCAGAAGTGGTGGTTATTGTGATAAGATATTACGGGGGGACCAAGCTTGGGGTTGGTCCTTTGGGGAAAGCCTATTATGAGGCAGCTCACGACTGTTTAGAGAAGGCTGAAAAAGCCGAAAAGCATGCTTACAGGTTTATCAAGATTGAATATCCAGAGGAATTCACGAGTCAAGTTTATCATCTTTTGGGGCAAAGCGAGGTAAGGATAAAAGAAAGCGGGTTTTCGGAACGTCCCTTTATCCTACTGCATATAAAAGCAGGGGTTGTTAAGGTGTTCACAGAGCAGTTGAAAAATCAAACTAAAGGGGGGGGGAATGTTGAAATAATGGGAGAAATTGAATATCTTGCAAGGTAAAATTGCGGATAAATGCCAGATAATTCAAAAATATGAAAATTGCACTAAAAATCATTCTAATACTTCTGGTTATTATTGAAATTCACGGTCAGAAGGAAGACACAACAAGTAACCATGGGAAATATGAACTTGTGGACATCAAGTTTGAGGGGAACAGAGCATTTTCATCCTCAACGCTATTTGATGTAATATCGTCGAAGACAACACCCTGGTGGGTTTGGAAATTTCTAAACTCATTCACAAGTCTTGGTCAAGCGCCGGTGTATTATGACAGTTCAAATACTAAAAATGACTTAAGATCCATAGAAGCCTTTTATAATAATTACGGGTATTTTGAAGCAAAAGTCAGACACAGGATTGAAGTTAACGAGGAGGAGAAAGAAATTGCGCTCATATTTGAGCTTGAAGAAAACGACCCCTCATTATTCAACCATGTTGAGTTACACGGATTATCAAAAGTACATATACCGTTAGTACATGAGCTGAACATGGCGTTAACCATGGATAAGACGAAAATATACAACGAGGATGTTTTAAAAGAATCAATAAACGGGGTGATGATCTCGCTGGGTAATAACGGTTATCTAACGGCAAGATTTGACAGTACGGTTATAGTGAGAGATACGATTGTGAACGTTGCGCTGATGGATATTTACTTCAATGTGGGGAGGAGATATCAGGTAAGTGAGGTAATGATTGATAAAAGGGGACCGGGGGCTGAGTATGTGGAAGATGATATGCTTAAAAGGATAGTGGGAATCAAAGAGTACGATTATTACAGTGTAGAGAGAAACAGACAGAGTCAGGTGAGGTTGTTCAGGACCGGGTTGTTTTCAAACGTAACAGTTGCACCGAGTGTAGCGGATACATTTGGAAGTTTTGTGCCTTTGAAAATATCCGGCAACATTGGGATGATGAATGAATTAGCGCCTGAGATAGTGGTGAACAATCAGCAGAACGCGTTTACGCTTGGAGGCGGAGGGAGCTATATAAGGAAGAATTTTTTTGGTGGAGCAAGAAAGTTTCAGCTAACGGGTTTAGCAGGTGTCAAGGATATTTTCAATACAAACGTATGGACAATATTAAAACGGTTTACCGTGAATGATACAACCCTGCAAGGATATTTGGAAGCGAGGATGAAAATTGAGCAGCCATATGTTTTTAACAGACCAATATTCGGAATACTTGAAAGTTATTTCAAGGTTGAGAAGGATATAATATCGGACAGGAAATCATATGGAGGGAAGCTGAGTCTTGAATATGAAATGCCGCGCTATACATTCATAACGGGTTTAACCACGTATTATAATCTGGAAGTGGTAGATGAGAAGTATTATCTGCACAAGATATTAAGTGAATTAAGCGGAGGGAATTTCACACTACAATATCAGAACACGCTTTCGACACTGGGGGCAGATGTGAAGTCATCAAAAACAGATGATCCATTATTTCCGACCAGCGGATACAACCTTTCCTTTATGGTGGAAGAGACCAACGGAATACCATACTTATTATCTAAACTGGGGACTGCAGAATATGCCGAGGCATCATTTTATAAAGGTTTAGTGACGTACGCAAATTACTATTCATTAAATAAAAAGAGGAGTTCGATTTTTGCACAAAAGATAAAACTGGGATTCCTACAGGCATACAGGGGGGATCAGATGGCAATTCCAACTACAAGGAAGTTTTATTCGGGGGGAAGCAACTCGATCAGGGGATGGAGGAGTCAGGAATTAAGTCCGGTTCAGTTAGTGCAATCAATCAGGGACAGTTTGTTAAATATATCGCTTGTTTCATCAGGGGGGACATTATTGATAGAAGGATCCACGGAGTACAGGTGGAGATTTCTTGAGAATGCAGGATTATCGATTTTTGCAGATTACGGAAATGTATTCAATGGTGTCGGAGTTTTTGCAATTGAACAAATAGCAGTGGCAGCAGGTCTGGGATTCAGATACTATACACAAATTGCACCGTTCAGAATTGATTTTGGTTTTAAGGTGATAGATCCCAATGACAGGCGGTCTTTTTTGAAGAAACCGTTTTTTAGTTTGATGGAATTTCATTTTGGGATAGGGGAGGCATTCTAACGGTTTTAAGAAAGCAACTTGAATTTGTGAATAAAAGATTACCACAAGGAGGTAAAATGAGAAATCTAATAATTATACTTGTGATTTTTTTAAGTTTTTTCTCTTATCCTCAGAACTTAGGAACAGAATCTCCGAAAGGAGTAGTTGAAATAGGCTGGGCAAATTTACAGTGGCCGCCGACAGCACAAATAGATCCCGGGGGGCAGGTAACTGTTTATGCGCAAATCTGGATAGACGGAGTTACGCCCGGACCAGGAGCAGGGACAGGGATTTCAGCGTGGATTGGATTGAGTTCCACGAACACAAATCCGAATACATGGACCACATGGGTTCCTGCCACGTATAATGTTGATGTCGGGAATAATGATGAGTTTATGGCAAATCTTACGGAGACGAATCCGGGTACCTACTACTATGCGAGCAGATTTCAGCAATCCGGGGGAGCATATTCATACGGAGGTTACAATGCCGGAGGGGGTGGATTCTGGGATGGAACAGTGAATGTTTCGGGGGTATTGACAGTAACAGGAGGGGGTGGATTAAATGCGCCTTTATTGTTTGCCCCTGCAAACGCATCTATTAATATACCTTTGACTCCGACTTTACAATGGAATCCGGTTGCGAGTGCGACTAAGTATGTAGTTCAGATTGCCAGTGACGGAGAATTCGGGACTATAGTATATGAAGATACGATAATGACCGATACGAGTATTACTTTGTTGACTCCCTTGCAGAACAGCACGACATACTCCTGGAGAGTGAAGGCGATGAACGAAACAACGACAGGTCCTTTTTCAGCGGTCTGGAATTTTACGACATTGGCAGGTGCACCGGTAATAGGGTGGGTGAATCTGCAATTTCCTGACAGCGCAGTTATTGATGAAGGCGGAAGCGCGACAGTATATGCGAGAATCTGGGCTGATGGTATTACTCCTGGACCGGGAGCCGGAGCAGGGATTTTAGGTTGGATAGGATACAGCACTACCAACACAAATCCGAACACGTGGACTAACTGGATTCAAGCAACTTTTAATAATGATTACGGGAATGATGATGAATATCAAGCAGATATTGGTTCGACATTACCAGCAGGGACATATTACTTTGCGAGCAGATTTCAACTGAATGGGGGAGAATATAAGTATGGGGGTTATAATGAGTTAACAACAGGGGGATTCTGGGATGGGACAAATAATGTGTCAGGTGTACTGACTATAAACCAAGAGATGTTGTTGCCACCGCAAATGATATCACCAGAAAATACAACGACTAATGTAAGTGCGACACCAACATTTATCTGGACAAAGGTGGCGAACGCGACATCCTACAGATTGCAGGTAGCAGAAGATGTTGGTTTCACGATTATGGTAATAAACGATTCTACACTAACGGATACAACAAAAACTCTAACGACTCCCCTCCAGAATAACAAGACATATCACTGGCGGATCAGTTCGCAAAATACGGGGGGATCAAGTGCATTTTCCACTTCCTGGTATTTCACAACAATTGTGGACATTGGGTGGGTTAATCTTCAATTTCCTGGGAGTGCTTCGATACAAACAGGTGAAGAAGTAACATTTTATGCAAGAGTATATGCTAGCGGAATTACTGAACCGACAGGACAAGGAGCAGGGATACAAGCCTGGATAGGATACAGCACGACCAATTCGAATCCGAATACCTGGACAAACTGGGTGACTGCGAATTACAATACGGACGCGGGGAATGATGATGAATATCAGGGGGACATAGGTTCGACACTACAAGCGGGAACATATTATGTTGCTTCAAGGTTCATGCTTAATCAGGGGGGCTACAAGTATGGAGGGTACAGCAGCAACGGCGGAGGATTCTGGGACGGTACAACGAACGTATCTGCAATTCTAAATATTACATCTCCCATTCCCGGAGTGCCAGTGCTTATTTCTCCCGGAAATAATTCAATGAGTGTAAGCACCCAACCATTGTTTATCTGGAGTAAAGTAAATAATGCAAACTTGTACAGGTTGCAAGTTGCTACTGATGCAGGATTCAGTAGTATGGTCTTTAACGATTCAACAATAACTGACACGAGTAAACTAATTACCGGACAGCTTGAGAATAATAAACTATATTACTGGAGAGTGGCTGCGAAGACAACAAGCGGGTGGGGAGCTTATTCTGTAATTTGGAGTTTTAACACTGCACCGGCAATTCCGGGAACACCGGTTTTACTGCTCCCGATTAATAATAGCGAGAATGTCACAATTTCACCCACATTCCAATGGTACAAAGCAGGAGGAATGGTGATTTCATACAGACTACAGGTTGCCACCGATGCAGGATTCAGCAACATAATTTATACTGATTCAACAATTACTGATACGAGTAAGACCTTACCTTTTGCTTTGACATACAATACATTATATCACTGGAGAGTAAGATCACGCAACGCGGCGGGAGAGGGGGGATGGTCTGCGGTATGGAATTTCAGGACTGTTATCGAGAAACCGACGGTGCCGGTGCTTGCACTTCCATTAAACAATGCAACGGGACTAATACAGCCAATTTTGTTAAAGTGGAGGGGGGCGCTAAGGGTGGAAAAGTATGAGTTATTGGTATCAACGAGTAACACGTTTGGAACGATAACCCACAGAGATACTTTACTGACAGATACGAGCAAATCGATTTTCGGGCTTGGGAACAATATTGTTTACTACTGGAAAGTAAGAGCGAAGAATATTGGAGGAATAAGCGAATGGTCAGAGATCTGGAATTTCAAGACGAAGGATACGGTAACCCAGGCCGGAGATGAGTTTAAGCCGGAGGAATTTTGGTTAGGACAGAATTATCCGAATCCATTTAATCCAGTGACGGTAATTAGTTATAACATTCCCGAAAGGGGGCATGTTCTGTTAAGCGTTTTTGATGTTTTAGGAAAGAGGGTGAGATTACTAGTAGATATGGAGCAGAATGAGGGAAGATATGAAGTGAAGTTCGAAGCAGGAGATTTACCATCCGGGATTTATTTTTATAGCCTTCAGACAGGAAAATTTTCTGAAATTAAGAAAATGATACTGATGAAATAATCAACAATTGCCGGAGGGAAAATTGAACGAATTTGGAGGCTACTTGAAGGCAACTTAGATCGAAGTTTGGTATAAAATGTCACTTTTTGTGTACATTTTGTCAAACTGCGAAATTTTGCAAAAAAAGCAATATTTGAAATCGGAGAGTTTCATAGATTTGTTGAATTATTTAACATAATGTGGTATATAAAATACAAGGTTGAGAGTAGTGTACAAAAAATACAGTGCATGGTAACAAAGAGTGAATTATTTTTGTAAAGAAAGAAAAAATTATTAATAATTGGATAAACTTGTGTGAAGCAAGTTAACCAAAAAGAAAATGTGAGAAATAATTTATAACAATTGAGACTTATAATGAGATTGATTGCTACGATAGTATTGATGATGGTTATGATGGGGTTAAATTCATTGGCACAGGAAAACACATATTCACCAAAATTCCTGACTGATGGGACTATTTTGGTTGTTTATGATTCTACTTCTCCGGGGTGCAGGGTTAGTCTGGACTCGGTAAAGAGTTATTTTAACTTTTTTAATGTGTCATACGAATCATATAACCGAGGTAATGAGTTAGTTCCCACAATCAGATCATTCAGAGGGTATAAGATGATCATTTGGCTTGGGGAGGGAACGAGTGTAATGAGTGGTCGGCAGAAGGATTCATTAAAAGCCTATCTGAATAATCCTCAGGGAGAAAAGCCGAAGTTAATAATCATAGCTGAGGATGTGGGATATACACTTGGAAGCAATACTTCACCAATACTGGATCTTGATTTTTGTAACAATTATCTAGGTTTCAATTTTCTGGCTGACAGACCACCAACGGGTTCAAATCAGGCGTTAACCTGGGTTCATATGCCGACGATTACAAATCACAGGGACAGCACAACCGGATTCTGGCCTGATGTGATGCAGTTATATAATCCATTTGTCGGGGATGACTTAATCAGGTACAGTAACGGAATGTCGAACGGAATTGGAAAAATATCAACAAATTTTAATACGGCAGTTTTTGGAGTTGATTTTCAGTCTTTGAAAACTTCGTATATAAGTCCAGCGGGTTCAGCGCAAAGGAGATTATTATACTGGGCGATGATGTATGTGGAGTATGACGGGGAAATATTTTCTGATGCGACAGGAAAACTTACCTGGCAATCTACTTTAAACATCAAGAATGCCAGTAACACGGGGGGAAATCTGGATTTCGGAATGGCGCCAACAGCAACGAACAATATTGATATAGCGCTTGGGGAGAGTCCTTTAGGAGCAGTGCCACCAGCATCGACTTTTGATGCAAGATTTGAATTGCCAACAACGAGTTCGGTATATTCGCTAAAAGACTACAGGGACAACACTCTCGGCGAGGTAATCTGGAAGCTTAATTTTCAACCAGGAGGCGGAGGTTATCCTATTACATTTTCCTGGACGGCCTGGGTGCTGCCTGTGGGGGAGTTCAGACTAAGAAATAACGCTGCAGGGACAATCGTAAATGTTGACATGAAAAGTGACAGTATATATGTACTGAACAATACAGGGGTAACGAGTCTTGAGATTTATTATCAGAAAGAGCTATGCGGGAATATTAACCTGAATGCGGGTTGGAATATAGTTTCAGTACCGGTAAATGCAGTTGATATGAGTAAAACAACGCTTTTTCCGGAAGCCACTTCACCATTATATGGATTCAGCAACGGGTATGTTAACACTGACACAGCAAGAAGCGGCAAGGGCTACTGGGTGAGATATGGAAGTTCAACAGTAAAGAACATCTGTGGAACACAAGTGGAGCCAAATACCGTAGCGGTAAAAAGCGGGTGGAACTTAATAGGGATTTATACAAGCAGCGCAGTTGTGAGTAATTTAACAACAACTCCAGCTAATATAATAACATCACCATTTTACCAATACAATAATGGCTATCAATCTGCAACGACGCTTGAGACGGGGAAGGGTTTCTGGGTAAGAGTAAATTCGGACGGGTTTATAAATCTGAACAATATGTTTTTAGAAAAGGGGAGAAACGAAAATTTAATTGTTCAGGATTTCAGTACTTTTAGGGAGATAACAGTCAGGGACGGGAATCATAACGTGGGGTATTTATATGCAGCGAATAAGGATCAGAGCCTGAGTGTTTACGATTTACCGCCATTACCACCGGAAGGAGTGTTTGACATAAGATTTGCAAGTCAAAGAAGTGTGGAATTACTAAGGGGAAAATTCCAAGAGATAAAAATCTATTCAGCTTTATATCCGGTTGAATTCACTGCCAATAAAAAGATGAGATTCAAAATCGAAACCGGAAACGAGAGAGAGGAAAAAGAACTAAACGAAGGGGAAAAACTTATGATAAGCGAGGGGAGCAGAATATTTGTAAGTGAAGAAGAAATGCCTGTGGAGTACAGACTTTCACAGAATTTTCCAAATCCATTTAATCCTTCGACAAAAATAAATTATCAGATTCCGGAAGGGGGAAGGGTTACAATGAAAGTATATGATGTGCTTGGAGTAGAAATAGCGACTTTAGTAAACCGGGAACAAGATGCGGGCTACTATGAGATTGAATTCAATGCGGCAACAATTCCAAGCGGAGTATATTTTTATGAACTGCAAATTGGTGATTTCAGAGAGATAAAAAAGATGATGGTAATCAGGTAAGTTGACAGAAACAAAAAGGAATTGAAAAATTAATATTGCATTGATGAAAAAGGTTTTTTTTGTAATATGGTTATTAGCCGTATTTAATTTCAGCCAAACACCCGAGGTGGATATTCCGCTTGAAGTAAATGACGGAGCAGGGGGGAGCGCAATACTATACTTCGGGCTTGACCCAATAGCAACTGATGAGATGGACTGGAGTTTAGGAGAATTACCATTACCGCCATTACCGCCACAGACAATTTTCGATGCCAGATTTAATCTGCCAAACGGAATGGAGAGTTCATTAAAAGATTACAGACAGGGGACAAATACTTTTTCGGGAGTAAAGGAATACAGAATTCAATATCAGCCCGGTGCAGGGAGTGTTATAAATATAATATGGAATTTAGTGCCGGGGGTAACAGGATTGCTGCAGGATCTTTTTGGGGGGGTTGTAGTAAATGTTTCGATGTCAGGAAGTGGTTCATATCAGGTGACAAATCCCGGAGCTCTGGACAAGCTAAAAATGACAATAACATATACTTCGCCATCACTAATTTCTCCCCCGAGCGGGGCAGAGAATATTCCAATTCTGCCGACATTGAGTTGGAATAGTCTTACCGGAGCAATAAACTACGGATTATACATTGCAACTGACGATGGTTTTAATAATCCAGTATATACAGATACACTAATTGTTGACACGTCAAAAACTTTAACGAGTGCATTAAATCCAAATACAGTTTACTATTGGAAAGTGAGAGGAATAAACGCAAACGGAGGATTACTTTATTCAGCTACACGGAGTTTCAGGACTATTAGAACGATTGGATGGGCTAATCTGCAATACCCCGGAAATCAAGCAATTACGCAAGGGGAAAATATCACTGCTTATGGAAGAGTTTATATTGAAGGAGTAACACCCGGGGCAGGGGGCGGAACTGGAATATCAGCGTGGATTGGTTACAGTTCGCAAAACAGTAATCCGGAAACCTGGACGAACTGGGTATCTGCGGTATATAATCAAGATTACGGAAATAATGACGAGTATCAAGCAAGTTTTGGAGAGACATTAGCGATGGGGGAATATTATTTTGCCAGCAGATATCAATACAATAACGGACCTTACGCTTATGGGGGATATAGTGCATCAGGAGGAGGATTCTGGGACGGGATAGTTAATGTATCGGGTAGGCTGACAGTGTTATCTGAACTGCCGGGAGTGCCGAGTTTAATTTCACCGGAGGATAATGCCGTCAGCGTTAGTATTTTACCGACATTTACCTGGGGGACACCAATCAATGCAACAGTGTACAGACTGCAGATAGCAAAAGATTCAGGTTTTGGTAATTTAATAGTAAATGATTCGACAATAACAGATACGTCAGAAACAATTACAACATCACTGGAAGAACTGACAAAGTACTACTGGAGAGTGAGCGCTAAGAATATAAGCGGAACAAGTGCGTTTTCCAATACACGAAGCTTTACTACCAGAGATACAACGACAAATCTGGAAGAAGAGCCAGGCATAAGCGATTTTGTCCTTTATCAAAACCACCCAAATCCATTTAATCCTGTAACCTCGATTAAGTATAGAATTCCCATCAGAAGTCATGTCACCTTAAAAGTATTTGCAATAACCGGGAATGAACTGGCGGTTTTAGTTAACAGAGAACAGGATGCCGGATTTTATGAAGTAAATTTTAACGGAGCAAATAATCCGAGTGGTGTTTATTTTTATGAAATTAACACAGGGAAATACAGAAGTTTTAGAAAAATGATTTTGTTAAAATAGTAGAAGAAATGATATAAATCACAAATAAGAATTGTACTTTGTATCTTGATTTTTTAATCGGTAATTTTAATTGAGAAGTAGAAAAATTTAAGTATAGAAAATGGAGTGGAAGATGAAAAGATTCGTTACACTTATGTGGGTAATACTAATCAGTATTATGAATTATGCTCAGACACCACAGGTGAGCATACCGATAACAATTAATGACGGGGCAGGAGGCTCACAAGTACTTTACTTCGGGTTGGATCCTGCTGCAAC
>JAAYVN010000005.1 GCA_012517155.1 Ignavibacteriales bacterium
GCCGTCATTTGGCTTCGCCGTCATTCGCTTCGCCGTCATTCGCTTCGCCGTCATTTGGCTTCGCCGTCATTCGCTTCGCCGTCATTAATAGTCATTCCGACACACTGGACGAAGGTCGTTTGTAACGTTCGTAACGGAAGAGACAATTTGCACCGGTGGAGAAAAAAAATATTTTTTATTTGCTTATTAAGCACGAATAAATTATTTTAGTAATTGTTATTAATACAATATGGGAGCTTTGATGTGTATAGAAATCTATAATCACCGTTTGTTCTCGCACCACTTTTCTACCCGCTTTTCAGGAGACAAACCTATCCGGATCCCGTAACCGGGACTCACCCTAAAACTATATAGAATCATTAATTTCAAGTGTGCTCAATCCGGGCACAAAAAAAAATTTTCTGTGACATCGGAATAAAATCAAAACTCAAACTCTAATAAATAAAACAAATAAGTAGGACAGTATGGAATCAAACAGCGATCTTTTGCATGAAAGGGGCAATACAGCCGATTATCCGCTGATTCTCGCAGCACTTCTGACGGATATTGGCTTCCTTACAGAAGAGTCACCCCCGGTGACTCCCCCCAAAAAGATAACTCCTGCGCGGGATTTTGTTATTAATGTGCTTAGCAAAAAACCTTGTGTTGCACCGCTAAAGGAGGATATCCTTAATTATATGGGGGATGAAGCGGGCATTCTTAGCACAATCCTTAAAGATGCTTATTCTCTAACCATTAAAAGTGAAAAAGCTGAAAATACGCCGATTAAGGAAGGCTTATTATCTTCACTTACTTCCCGAATATCTCTTGGCAGAAATAAATCACCCCAAATATCAGGATATCTGCCCCGGATACTAACCACATCGGATGTCTTTCCCTCTGAATCCGGTTCATATTCTTCCGACAAAGTGATCGGGTTAAGAAAATCTTTGTACAAATCTTTTTTGTCTGAGTTTGAACTTCTTCCCGGGAATGATTTGACAGTGTTTACAGATTCTCTTATCACACTTCTGGAAAAATATTTAACGTTCATTCCGGTTGCCGGTGAGATAACCCTGTTTGATCATCTGAAATCGGCAGCTTCGCTAGCTATTTGTATGAAAAGGAGTGATGAAAGTAAAAATAAATTCCTAATTGTGGCGGCGGATGTCAGCGGAATTCAAAATTTCATTTATTCGGAGTATTCACCGATTGAAAATCTGAAAAAGGGATTAAGCAAAAGACTCCGGGGCAAGTCTTTTTATCTGGCGATGTTAACAGATTCGTTTATCGAGATGCTTTTAAGGGAATTCAACCTCCCAAGAACCAATCTGCTTCTGAATGGCGGCGGGAGTTTTCTTTTACTTCTTCCCAACAGCAGTCAAAACCGCAAACTTCTTGAAAGCATCGATGTGAAGATGCAAAACTGGTTTCTTAAAAACTTCCGGAATGAAATCAATATTGTGCTTGCATCAGTTCAGGCAGATGATTCTCTTTATTCAAGTTTTCCCTCGTGGTATAATATAATTTCAAGCGAACTTCAGGCAGCAAAAAAACAGAAGAATATTAAAATATTAAATACTCTTTTTGAGACTGATACCGACTCACCCAATTTTGAAATTCCTCCCCTCCCGGCTTGGTTTGAGAAAAAAGGGATTTATGAGAATCTGAACAAGACAGAACTGGCATTTCAGAACCTGTCCGATCTCTTTGAACTACTTGGAATGTCAATTCCAAAGGCAAAGTATTTGTTATCCATGCCATTTATTTCACAAGCGGAAAGTAAAACTGATTTCAGAGACATCTTTCACTTTCCCCTTCCGGCTTTTAATACCGCGTGGTATTTCCTAAAAAGCGATCAGGAATTAAGCCGGTTTTTAGGACATCTAAAAGAGGAAACCTCTTGCATGCGGCTCCATGTTATTAACGATACTTCCCTCTTCGAAAGTCTGCCGCTTGTAAAACTCCTTTCAGACGCTGGAAACAGAGGCTTGAAAGTAGCTCCGGTATTTAAGTTTATCGGGAATACGGCACCGATGGACAAGGATGAATCGATTATGGAATTTGAAAAGCTTGCCGCACTTAATACCCGGATGGAAGAAAACAAAAAGATCAGTGAAACTCTGGATTATCCTCTTCTCGGCGTACTCAGAATGGATGTGGATAATCTTGGCGCTATTTTCAGTTTCGGTCTGGAATCAAATTCCAATCCGGGCAACATCAGGACTCTTACAAGGGTGGTTCAGCTTTCAAGACTGATGAACCACTTCTTCACAGGTTATATAAATGAAATAGCCGACAGGCATGATATGTATATTACATATTCCGGTGGTGATGATCTTTTTGCAGTCGGTTCATGGATTAACTGTATTGAGTTTGCATCGGATGTAAGGGAAAAATTTTCTCTGTTCTCTTCCGGAAATCCGGATCTCACCCTCTCTGCCGGCTTGCATCTGTGCAAACCCGGGTTCCCGATAGGCAAGTCTGCCGCACAAGCAGGTGCAGCAGAAGAAAAAGCTAAAGAAAATCCGGGAAAAGACAGCATATCTGTTTTCGGAAGAGTATTTGGATGGTCAGATTTCACTGAACTATACAAATATGGGAAGGAACTTGATGCTTTAGTTAAAAATCCCGACAACAAACAAAATATAAAATCAAGCTATATTCATTTCCTTCTTACGAAAGCTGAAAGTCTGCTTACTGAAAATGAAAATGAAATTGATGTTAATAAATATTTCGGGGCAATTGCAAAAATCAAATATTCTCTTGCCCGTTCCCCGCGTGAAATTAACAATAAAGAAATACAGTCCGGAGGAAAAGAAAAAGTTAAACTTCTTGCAAAACTTATTACAGGTCCTTTTAATAACATATACCTGCGGGGGTTTATTCTCCCCGCTTCTTATGTGATTTTATTAAACAGAAAATCTAAAAATTAATTTACGGAGGATAATAAAATGGCTCTAACCAATCTTAACGATAGTGTTAAATTAGATACCCTGAAACCCGAGGATATTGATTCCATCGGAAAATCTTTCGGAGAAACACTTGCCGACAAAAAAC
Source organism: Ignavibacteriales bacterium (assembly GCA_012517155.1). Classification (GTDB taxonomy): domain Bacteria; phylum Bacteroidota; class Ignavibacteria; order Ignavibacteriales; family Ignavibacteriaceae; genus JAAYVN01. The sequence continues at coordinate 3,040 of JAAYVN010000005.1, forward strand.
GAGGTATCAAAACCAATCAGGTAAGGAACGTTTACTCTTCTATTCTTGCGCTCCGCACCGAAGCAAAAAAAACAACAGTTTTTAACGAGAAACTCAAACGAAACCTTGTCCTGATTAAGCCCAAACTTGCTTATGCCACAGGCAGAGTCTCGCAAGACAGCAAAATGAGAGACCTTTATCACTTAATCGTTAATGGAATTGACGGTGTAAACAGATCCGAGAATAAGCTTCTTGCTCTGAACAATTTTATTCTAATTGTGGAGTCAATTGTTGCTTATCATAAATATTATGGCGGTAAAGA
>JAAYVN010000001.1 GCA_012517155.1 Ignavibacteriales bacterium
AAAGACGGAGGTAGATTCACGGTATCTGACCAGGAGTTGGAATTATTAAATACTGCGGCAGATATAGATTTTCTGAGATTGTTAGCGAATAGAACGAACGGAGAATTTTTTATGAACGAGGATTATGATAAAGCACTACCATTACTTGAGAAACTTAATTCATCTGCATCAAACGAGGTAAGCGAAATAAAAGAATATTCTCCTTTATCATCATTGACAATTATCTTACTGTTGATCGTTATTTTTGCCCTTGAGTGGTTTATAAGAAAAAGATACGGGCTTTTATAAAATTTTATGCAAATCAAAGCTATTTCCTCATTATTTTTTCCTGAATTTTGTTCAATATGTGAAAATAAAGTAAATAACGGAAATTTTTTCCATGATGAGTGCATAAGGAGCCTAAGTTTACTGGCTGAAGAAACCATTGAAACTGAATTTGTTAAAACTTTCGGTCATGATTCATATATCTCTGATCACTTTTTTCTTTTCTGGTTCGATGATGAAGGAGCCAGCTCAAAAGTTATACACAGCATCAAATACCGTGGCAGATTTAGATTAGCCCGTTATTTAGGACAGCTGCTTGGAGAAAAAATAGCAGCCTCAAAACAGAAGTGGAAAGCGGATATGATAATCCCGATACCGTTGCACAGACTACGAAAAGCAGAAAGGGGTTATAACCAATCTGAATGTATAGGTGAAGGAATTATGGATATTACAGGCATTTCAGTATGCAATAATATTCTGAAACGAATTAAATATACCGGAACTCAAACCCAATTGACTTTACGTCAGAGGAAATTAAACATCAAAGGTGCATTTGGGTTAAAAAACGCAGCAGAAATCAAAGGAAAGAGGATCATAATCGTTGATGATGTTTTAACAACGGGTTCGACATTAATTGAGTGTGCAAAATTACTTTATATAGGGGGAGCTGAAGCTTTATTTGCAGCATCATTAGCGAAAACACTTCCAAAGAGAGCTATATCGTAAATAACCTTAACCTTTTATCAGCAATCGATTGTAAAAGAATCAAGCATTTTTTTAACATTGTTGATATTTCTATCATATGCATCTTCATTTATATCAACAATAACTAAAAAAACTAATTCTTTGCACCGGAATTCATAATATAATAATACTTTTTTCTCAATGAGGCGTTTTTCAACATATCGAATGGTATAATTCTTTTCTATAGATTTATCAAGTTTTGTAGTCAGATAGCCTTCTGAAGTTTCTCCTTTTCTTAGTCTTGAAACATAAAAGTTTGCCGACATGTCGATAGAATAGAAATGAGTTGTATTTAATGCTTTGGTCAGAAACTCAGAATATAGAATATTTTTTCTAAAGAGCCATTCCCCAGGCAGGAAAATAGAAAAATTCCCAAATAAGTCCTTATAATTATTTACAAGACTAAGAGTATCCTGCAATACTTGTAAACCAACTGATCTTAAGGCAGTTAATTCATCCCGAATATACTGCTTTGAACTGTCAACTCGATAGTTGAAAATAAATTCATAAATCTTTTTTGCAAGAATATCCTCACCCGAGAGGTAGGATTTCTGCTCTGAGTCATACAGGAAAGTATCCTCATAAAAGCGGAGTTGAATATTCCGACTTGAAAGAATTCTAGTACTTATCACCTTTTCAGTCAGAACATTTATAGTCTGAGAAAGATAATTGCGATTAAGTCTCATCTCAGTAAATTTTCTAAAAGATAATTCAAAAACGTTTCCACGCAATATATAAAGATTCGTTCGTTTTAATTTAATAGAATCTTTTGAATCAAACATTTCCGTAACTTCAAAGCCTTTAACAGCCGGATTTTCGATTGGTTTTACGCTTAGATAACCATTTAAGGATTTATCAACGAGTAATAAATTAAACAATGAATCGTAAACACAAAAACGATTATAGACAGGATTTGGATATTCGAGTAAGACAGCAAAAAAAGCAGCACTGGCATTTATTACCAGACTATCCACTTTAATCAGATTCCATTTTCCCGGGGGGGGCAATTTTTTATCAAACACATTAACAGTAAATGAAACACCAGTGGAATCACCCCTAGCAGCTGAATTGAATAATTCCATTAATCTATCCCCAGTATATTTCTCTTTTTCTACTGTTTCACATCCTACAAAAAAGATAATTACCAGAAATATAACAGGCAGTAATTTTATTTTCATTCTTTTTCTCCAAGGGTTTCATCATCTAATTTATTTTTTTCAACATTAGTAGTATCAAAATATCTAGAGACCGTATTATTAATATAAGTCAAATCTATTATGGTTGGGATAATTCGAAATTCCACGTCCACGATTTTTTGTGATCTTGGGACTGTCTTACCACCTCCAACAGGGAGTCCTTTATGAGGGATATCATCTCCAATAAGAATTGCGTCATGGACTAAAAGAAAATAATCACCAGAATAGAGTGCTTCACTTCTATAGTTAAGAATTTCCGGAAGTACTTTAGCCGGATAAGATATATATTTCTGATCATCTCTTGTAAAACCTATCCAAAGGGAATACTCTCCATTATGAACCATAACCGGAGTTCCGATTTCCACCAAATCATAAATTTTTTTAGCATCTTCCCTGCTAATTCTCAAGCATCCATGTGAACTTGGTTTTTTCCCCAAATAGTTATAATAACTACTAGTTGCAAGTGCATGAAACCCAATTCCATAATTGAAGCCCATCCAGTTTAGCATCAGAGTCATATCAAATTGTCTAGAATGCCATTTCGGCATTTTACTTTTAATAGTGAACAAACCCTCTTTGGTTTTTTGACCTTTAAAGAGTCGTTCATTACCCGAGGAGATCTTAAAATCGAAAACAGCACTATCCCTATGAAAAAGTTGAGCTGTTTGGGATTTTAGATTGACGATGATAAAGCTAGATTTATGCGTGAAAAGAGTATCGCGAAGATGACTTAAGTCGTTCATCAGAAAAGTATTTTTATCGTGGACTACCACTGTATCATTTTTTTTCTTTTCAGCTGCCGCCATTACTTGCTGAACAGGAAGATAGAAAAAGTTAAGGTAAGCACTAATACCGAAGAAAAAGATAATAATCAAGGGTTTAATCATCTTTTTTATCATTGAAGTGATTATATATTAATTTAGCTCTATGCAAACCAACAACTGATTGTAACTCTTCTAAAGTTGAATTTCTCAATTTATTAATACTACCAAAAGTCTCTAATAATTTAGACGTTAATTTACCACCAATTCCTCTAATGTCCAATAGTTCAGAAGAGATAATGCGTTTACTTCTTCTTTCTCTGTGGAATGTAACAGCAAATCTATGAGCTTCGTCGCGCAGTTGCTGAAGAAGTTTAAGTGAGGAAGAAGTTTTGGGAAGGATGATTGGAAGTTCACGAGAATTCCGACGTCCATCATAAATTTCTTCAAATTTCTTTGCAAGTCCAATTATGATTACCAATCTATCTGAAGCACCCACATTCTCTGAAGGTGATTTATTGGAGGTAAAAATAGAATACCCCAAATCCTTGAGTGAAGAAATTGCTGCGGATAATTGTCCTTTGCCGCCATCAACGATAATCAGGTCAGGGAAAGGAAGTTTTTCTTCTTTTACTCTTTTATAACGACGGAAAATCACTTCGCGCATTGATTCAAAATCATCCTGATAATCAATAGATTTGATTATAAATTTTCGATATAATGAGCGTTTGGGTTTTCCATCCTTAAAAACCACCATACTTGCGACAGTATCAGTACCTTGTAAAGTTGAAATGTCAAAGCATTCTATTAACTTAGGTAAATCAGGAAGTGATAAGTCACGTCTTAATGCCTCAAGAGAATAAGGAATATTCCCCTCCTTTTTCATTTTTTGAAGTTGTTTTTCCTTAAGTTGAAAATGGGCGTTAGTTTCCGCCATTTTCAGAAGACTTTTTAGTTTGCTTTCAATTTTGGGATAGACAAAAGTGATTTTTTTTGTGGCTTTTTCAGAAAGCCATTTTTCTAAAAGCAAGCTGTCATCGGGTTCAACCGGGAGCACGATTTCTGATGGAAGTTCTTCAGTAGAGTTATAGTATTGATGAAGAATTGCATAAATTATAGCATCATCAGAGGCACCGGGAGGGAGCACGATATCAAATCCTCGCTTCCCGATTAATTTACCACTTCTCACCATAAGTATCGTAGTACTACCCTCGCTTGCTTCGCTTGCAATACCGAAAATATCTAAGTCCTGATGTTTAAGAGTATTTGAGAGACCTTCAACTTTCTGCTTTGAATTAAAGGAGTTAAGGTATAGTATCTTATCTCTTAATAAAGCTGCTTCCTCAAACCTAAGTTCATCAGATGCTTTATTTAATTCAATTGTAAGTTCCGTAAGAACATCTTCACTTTTTCCTTGTAAAACCCTATAAGCTTGTTTAACCATCTGATTATAATCTAATTCATTTTGGTAACCTTCACAAGGTCCGTCACATTTTTTGATATGATAATCAAGACATATTTTGTGCTTACCGCTACTTATAGATAGAGTTGTTAGATTCAGGGAGCATGATCTAATTTTAAATAGACGATTTACAGTCCTCAAAGCGGATTTCAAGGATTTTGCTTCCGTAAATGGACCGATATATTTAGAACCGTCACGAATAATTTTTCTTGTTGAAAAAATTCTTGGAAATGGTTCTTTTGTAATACGTATATAAGGGAATGATTTATCATCCTTTAAATTGATATTATAACGAGGTTTTAATTCTTTGATGAGATTGTTCTCAAGAATCAGTGCCTCCATTTCCGAATCTGTTATTATTACTTTAAAGTCCGTGATTTTCGAAACCAAAGCGGTTGTTTTTGGTGAGACATCTGATTTATTAAAATAAGATGCTATCCGATTCTTGAGATTTTTCGCTTTCCCGACGTAAATAACCTTTCCTTTATCGTTCAGGAATTGATAACAACCGGGTTTTGCCGGAACACCCAAAATCTTTTTTTTGATTGTGTTTGTTTTATTATCGGGTTTCATAAAGTGGGGTAATAAACTAACAATAGTTTAAAGCCAAGGAGTTATTTGTTATAAATAACTCCATTAATCTCATAATAGTGTCTGATTTAATTATTAAGCAAACTGGTAGTTTTTGGGAATAACAACAATACCTGTTTCCGTTAAAGTGAACTTTTTAGCATCTTCTTCCGCATTGTACCCAATTTCATATCCTTCTGGAACATTTACATTTTTATCTATAATTGCTCTTCTAATTTTTGCTCTTCTGCCAATATTGCAGTTATTCATAATTATGGAATCCCCAATATAAGAATATGAGTTAACCCTTACGTTATTTCCAATTAACGATCTTTCAACGAGTCCTCCAGATACAACGGTTCCATCGCAAATAAGACTTTCAAGGGTTCTACCTATTCTTTCCATTCCATGCGATACAGTTTTTGCAGGGGGCATCTGGAACTGCATTGTTCTTACAGGCCATTCTTCATCGTATAAATTGAATTCCGGAATTACGCTAATTAAATCCATTGATGCTTCGTAATAGCTGTCAATGGTACCAATATCTTTCCAATAGGGATGACTTTTCTTATTCTCGTCAATGAATCCATATGCTTTAACTGACATTCCCTGTTTAACCATATATGGAATGACATCCTGGCCAAAATCATTATTCTTCAGTTTTTTATTTTGCATTTCGATCAGGACTTCCTTAAGAACTCCGGCATTAAAAATGTATATACCCATATTAACATAGCTGCGATCCGGTTTACCCGGAACCGTGGGTGGAACTTCCGGTTTTTCGATAAATCCAGTGATATTTGAATTCTCATCGACATGTACTATCCCAAATCTGTTAGCTTCTTCGACCGGGACTTCAATACATGCTATTGAGAGATCAGCATTCATATCAGTATGATAAGTAAGCATCATCAGGTAGTCCATTTTGTAAATATGATCTCCACTAAGTATAAGAACTCTTTTTGCTTTTCGATCGGCACTAAAGAGATTCACATTCTGATGAATTGCATTAGCAGTTCCAAGATACCATTCGTTATTGAGTTTTCTCTGGGGAGGAACCGAATAAATGAACTCCCCTAGTTCGGGATTGAAAATAGACCATGCTTCGAAGAGGTGTTGATTGAGAGAATCAGATTTATACTGGACGAGGACATATATTTTTCTCAAACCAGAGTTTAAGCAATTTGAGAGGGTGAAATCAATAATTCTATATTTCCCACCAAAGGGAACAGCCGGTTTTGATCTGTAAAGGGTTAAAGGATATAAGCGTTCACCCTGCCCACCAGCCAGAATCATGGTCACCGTATCACGAAGGATTGAACTACCCGGGTATGTCATTTGAATTCCTATTAAATTTAATAATAATAATTAAAATACAAAAAAATTATTGAAAAACAAATTACAATGAAATCAGTCGATATTTAAATCAATTTCTGCAAGATTTTTTCCGCATTTGCCACAGAAATTATCGCTTACCAGGGCATTGTTACCACATTCGGGACATTTTCGTCGAATATCTGATGCCCGAGAAATCTCAACCGTAAAAATACCTGTTGGAACAGCAATAATGGAATAACCTATAATCATAGCGACTGATGAAATGATTTTGCCTAGAGTGGTTTGAGGAACGATATCTCCATAACCGACAGTGGAAACAGTTATTATTGCCCAATAAATACTTTGCGGAATACTGGTATAGCCATTTTCCTCTCCTTCAACTACGTACATGACAGTTCCGAGAACCACAACTACAGTCATCACAACAGAAAGAAATATAAGTATTTTACGAGAACTTGTTTTTAATGCTCTTAACAGAGTTAATGCTTCTGAG
>JAAYVN010000037.1 GCA_012517155.1 Ignavibacteriales bacterium
TGAAGCATTCTACCCCAGTAATATTCGGTGTACTGACTACAGATACCATTGAACAAGCCATTGAAAGGGCAGGCACAAAAGCCGGAAACAAAGGCTGGGATGCTGCGATGACTGCAATTGAGATGGCAAATCTCTTAAAGGCCTTATAAAGATAAATTTAATGTGAAATTCAGGAGTAAAATTCCAAGGCAAGTAGTATTACTTTCTCTTGTGAGTTTTTTTACTGATATAGCCAGTGAGATGCTATATCCGGTGACCCCAATTTTTCTGGCAGTATCTCTAAGCGCTTCAATGACCATTATCGGAATTGCCGAGGGGCTTGCTGAAGTGACTGCCAGTTTATTCAAGGCTTATTTTGGTCGATTATCTGATAGAATCAAAAAAAGATCATTATTCGTTATTCTGGGTTATACTCTTTCATCAATTGTTAAACCACTTCCAGGATTAATTCCAAACATTTCCACTGTCTTAGCCTTCAGAGTTGTTGACAGATTGGGGAAAGGTATTAGAAGTGCCCCCAGAGATGCTCTACTAGCGAGTTATGTAAGTAATGACAGCGGAAGGATTTTCGGATTCCACAGAGGGATGGACACATTGGGAGCCGCATTTGGACCAATAGCAGCATTAATAATATTATATTTTTATCCCGGAGAATATGTTTTAATTTTTCTTCTCGCAATCATTCCTTCTTTCTTTTCGGTTTTCCTGACTTTCTTTGTCAGAGATAAATTTATTGACGTAAAAAAAAGAGGACAAGAAAAGTATTTCGAATTTTTGTTTAAAACTCCAGTTGAGTATAAAATATTTTTGATTTTATATACTATATTTTCTATTGCGAATAGCAGTGATGTTTTTTTAATTTTAAAATTAAGACATGATTCCGGTTCAGAAATGACTGCGATTCTTGGATACATAACTTATAACATTGTTTATGCTTCATTCTCATTCCCAGCCGGAATTATATCGGATAAATATTCCAAAAAATTGGTTTTTACTACAGGATTGTTAGTATTTACGGTTGTTTATTTTGGATTTGGTTTAGTCAGTAATCCTATACTCCTTTTTTTGTGCTTTGGTTTATACGGAGTTTATTCAGCATTTACAGAAGGCATATCGAAAGCATGGATAAGTGACTTAATTCCAGATAAGGATAGAGGAAGTGCTATTGGTTTGGTCAACATGCTTTCGGGTTTAGGAGTAATGTTCGGATCATTTTTATCGGGAGTACTATGGGATCAGTTCGGATCCACTGTACCCTTTATTTGCTCAGCCTCAATAGCACTATTCGTTTATTTACTTTTTATGACACTCAGGCGCTTCAGATAAGGAGCTGTTAAGTATTCTTTACTTGAATTTTTCTTCAAGATCCAGGAGTTTGATCTTAATTTGAATCCCACCGGAATATCCACCCAATGAACCGTCTGAAGCTATTACGCGATGACAAGGAATAATCACCGGCAAAGGGTTTGCACCCACGGCGTTACCCACAGCCCTGCTTGATGATGGACGTTTTACTGAAACAGCAACGTCTTTATAGGAAGCGAGTTCTCCATAGGGAATCGTGAGCAAAGCTTTCCAAACGGAAATCTGGAATTCCGTTCCAAAGACATCGACAGGAACCTCGAATTTCTTTCTTTTACCAGTAGCGAATTCTTTTAATTGTCTGGGGAGTCCGAAGACTTTCGGAGAAGAAGGAGAGACAGATTTGAATTCAAACTGATTGTCATTGTTAAAAGAGGAAATATCTTTAGTAAAATCAATCCAAGAGATACCTTTCTCCGATGCAGCGATCACCATCGGGATTTTAAGGAATTCAGTAAAAGTGTAGTAAAGAAGTTCTTTGTTTTTCATATTTGGCCTCGCGATTTTGTTAGTTTTTGTATATAAATTCTATTCATGTGAAAAGAAAGCCACCATTCCAATGATTGACAGGCAAGGGTATCTTTATTTTCATAAGTTTTCTTAATAAACAGGGTAAGTTTATTATAATCATATAAGGTGTCATTTTTCACTTCTGCAGACATCATTATGTCCAAGATATATTCCTTAAGAGCAGGAAAAAAGACGGGAGAAGAAACGGAAGAGTTTTTGTTTTTAAGAAGACGGGTTAAAAGCCGTGCAAACAGTGTGCTTGTCTTAAAGGGATAAGTATGACCATTTTTCACCAAGGGAAATTTTGTCAGATTCGGAGCATTTTGACTGATAATTTTTCTGAAGAGTTTAGCATTTTTTCTAAGGGGAAGAGGAATTTCGAATAACTTTTTCATTAAAGAAAACTGAGCAAAGGGCATGAAATTGATTACTGTTTCATCGAGACGCGACTGCTCGGGGGAGTAATAATTGACCAGCCTGGTCTTAATTGCGAAAAGGTCAACCCAGTTTTCCAATCCTATGGTATTTGGTTTTGGAAGACGAACGAGTAGCTCGCTGATCTCAGAGATTAGATTTCTTCTGAATAATTTCGAATAGTAATCGTTAAAGATTTCCCCACGATTGTGAATTATTGAGGCGGAGATAGCTTCACTATTGCAACTTAATAAGCCATCTCTCCCCTTCCAAAGTATTCTGTTAAAATATTCGCGACGCCAAATTTCACCAAAGCCCCCATCAATTAAAACCTTATTTTCCTGTTCCAGTAACCGAGTGATTTTAAGGTTGAAGAAGGAACTTATTGGATGATTAACTGAAGTGAGAAAACTAAAGCGTTCCATTTTATCAATATCTCCAGATTCGAAACCGAAATCAGAGTCTATAAGCTTATGGGGGAAATTCAGTTTTTTTGCAATTTGCGCCGGAAGAGTTGAGTCAATATCGCCA
>JAAYVN010000038.1 GCA_012517155.1 Ignavibacteriales bacterium
GGGGTGTAAGCAATATTTCATTTTCGTTCAGAGGGAATAATATTGTAAGGGAAGCGATGCATTCTGCATTTCTGTATCATGCTGTAAGGGCAGGTCTGGATATGGGAATTGTAAATGCCGGACAACTTGAGGTTTATGAAAACATTCCGAAAGAATTACTGGACCTTGTGGAGGATGTGCTTCTGAACCGGCGCAAGGACGCAACCGACAGGCTTATTGCTTTTGCAGAGAATGTCAAGCAGTCCGGAAAAAAAGAAATCAAAGAAGAAGAGTGGCGGTCGTACCCCGTAACAGAACGGCTGAAGTATTCACTTGTTAAAGGTATAGTGGACCATATTGAGAAGGATACGGAGGAGGCAAGACGGGAGTCAACCTCTCCCCTGTCCGTAATTGAGGGTCCGCTGATGGACGGAATGAGTGTGGTTGGCGATTTATTCGGAGCGGGAAAGATGTTTCTGCCACAAGTGGTGAAGAGCGCCAGAGTAATGAAGAAAAGTGTAGCTTATCTGATACCATATATTGAAGAAGAAAAGAAAAACGCGACGGGGAAAAACCGAAATGGAAAAGTTGTTCTGGCCACAGTTAAGGGGGACGTTCATGATATCGGAAAAAATATTGTTGGGGTTGTGCTTGGGTGCAATAACTATGATGTTATTGATCTAGGAGTAATGGTATCCGCGGATAAAATAATTGAAGCTGCAATACGGGAAGAGGCTGACGTTGTTGGGTTAAGCGGACTAATAACACCATCACTTGACGAGATGGTGCACGTTGCCAAGGAGATGAAAAGAAATAATTTAAAGATGCCACTACTTATCGGTGGTGCCACAACATCAAGAATACATACAGCAGTAAAGATTGTTCCGCATTATGATCACCCAGTTATTCACGTACTAGATGCATCGAGGAGTGTACCGGTAGTAAGTGCACTTTTAAGTGAAGATGGAAGAGATGAATTTGTAAAGAAGGTGGAAGTTGAGTATAATGGGATAAGGGATGCATTTGCAAAAAAGAAGTCAGAGAAAGAGTATATTACAATTTTTGAAGCCAGAAAGAAAAAGTATAAGATTGACTGGAAGCAGACAAAGACAGACAGACCAGTAAGGCAAGGTGTTTTTAAGTTTCAAGATGTGTCGCTTGAGATTTTGAGGAAGTATATTGACTGGACACCTTTCTTTTCAACCTGGGAGATGAAAGGGAAATATCCATCGATATTTGAAGATAAAGAAAGAGGGAGTGAAGCAAAGAAACTGTTCGATGATGCAAATATAATGCTTGAGGAACTTATTAAAGAAAGAAGGTTAAAGGCATCGGGGGTAGCGGGAATATTCCCGGCTAACAGTGTAAATGATGATGATATTGAGATATATACGGATGAAACCAGATCGGGAATACTTGCAACTTTTTATAATTTAAGACAGCAGTATCGAAAATCTGAGGGGGAACCGAATCTTTCGCTAGCGGATTTCATTGCACCAAAGGATTCGGGAATAATTGATTTTATGGGGGGATTTGCAGTAACAGCAGGGATTAATATTGATGAACTTATTAAGGAATATCAACGAAGCAATGATGATTACAACGTAATAATGGTGAAGGCTATTGCGGACAGGTTAGCTGAGGCTTTTGCAGAGTATCTTCATGAAGTTATAAGAAGGGAGATCTGGGGGTATGAAAAGGAGGCTCCACTAAGTAATGATGAGCTAATTAAAGAAAAATACAGAGGTATTCGTCCTGCTCCGGGATATCCAGCATCCCCTGACCATACTGAGAAGCTCACATTATTTTCGCTGCTAGATGTAAGAGAAACGACAACTATTGAGCTGACTGAGAATCTGGCTATGTATCCCACTGCTTCGGTATGCGGTCTTTATTTTGCAAATCCAGAATCGAAGTATTTTGGGATTGGTAAGATTGGGGAAGATCAGATAATTGATTACCACAAGCGTAAGGGGATGAGTAAACAGCAAGTTGAGAGATGGTTAAGCCCGATCTTGAATTATGAATGATAATTTGGGAACTGCAGAAGTAAAAAAGTTCTAAATTAAAGAATTTATATACTGAGAGTTTACAGGGATTCTGATTGGAGTCAGATCGAGCTAAGTACGTATTCACCACGGCTTTAGTACGTATTCAGTACGTATTCAGTACGTATTTAGTACGTATTCACATCGAAGGAAGAGGGGGTGAATAATAAGGTGGGGTGGGGTTTTTAGGGTGGAATTTGATTTGTTTTCAGGTTGATATGGGGGTATTTTAGTGGTTTTACGATAAAAATTGATGTTTTTAGGGTCTTTTTGATCATTTTTTGCCTTTCTTTGATTTTCCGAGCTGTCTTTCGAAAGTAATAAAATAAAAAAAAGTTTAAACTTCTGTTTTTTTCTCTTGACAAGTGCTTTTTATATCACTATATTTGCAGTAGTCAATTGAACACTATTTGTAAAAATAACTGAACGGAAGAGCACTATGAAGGATTTGACAGAGAGACAGCAAGCGGTACTGGATTACATTTTAAGGTTTCAGAAAGAAGCCGGATACCCTCCTACTCACAGGGAAATTGGAAACAGATTCGGGATTACTTCGACATTTGGAGTAAAGAGACATTTAGTGGCTTTGGAGAAGAAGGGTTATTTGAATGTTGACAGTGCAACAAGCCGAGGACTTAAAGTGCTCCATAAGGGGGGAAATGAAAAAACAATACATAAAGATGTAAGATCGAGGGAGATAAGTGTAATAGGGAGAGTTGCAGCGGGATCTCCAATACAAGCCATTGAAAATATTGAAAGAACTTTAATGGTTGATGCTGCTTTTCTAAAGAAAGACGGAGAGTACTTTGGCTTGAAGGTAAAGGGAGACAGTATGATAAATGTGGGGATTTGCGAGGGGGATATTGTGATAGTTCATCATACTGAGCAATTCAGCAGTCATGATATTGTTGTAACATTAATTGACGGAGAAGCAACTGTAAAGCGACTGGAGAAACGACCGAACAGTATCAGATTAATACCGGAAAATGAGAAGTATCAACCAATAGATTTAACAGGAAATGAGAATTTTTCCATAATAGGAAAAGTTGTTGGTGTTTACAGGTGGTTAAATTAAGAGGAGCAAACTAAAATGAAATCAGACATTTTTTCAGAAGCAATTAGTAACAGATATAAAATCCGCTTTCTATACAGTACGGATATTGTGGAGATGGATCCATATTTTATTGGTCAGGATAGAAGCGGGCTAAAGTATATATATGGAAAGACTCCAGGATCGAATGATGTAAAAAAGTTTGAATACAGAAGAATAGCAAATATTAAGATATACAAGAACAAAAAATTCAGTCCTATTATTCCAATAATACCATTGGTGAGTTAATATGAGTGATATAAAAGCATACATCGACCTACTTGTAAATGAGTTCTGGAAGCAAGGATACACAATTCTGAGCAGAAGATACGGGAAATATCTTCCTGAACCACCATTGATTGAGGAATATCCAATAGATATACTAGCCAAAAGGGATAAAGACTTCGCAATCGGTATAACGATTTCAGAAGCTGAAGTGAATGATACTGCCATATTAAACAGACTAGTATTTTTATCTTCGAGAGTAACGCGAGGAAGCAAAAGGAGTGTGCATTTAATTGTCGGGGCGCCAATAAGTTGCTACAGGAGGATTAAGGAATTGATGGACTCCGTAGGTTTAATTTCAAAGGGAAACGCGTCTCTTTGTTTATTGACTGATGCCGAGGCAGATTTATTCAGCGCAGCCTATAATAGAAATGCAGAGAGAGCGAAATCATTACCATTTAACTAGAAGTAAGTCTTATTTCAAGTAAAGAAAGCGGTTTTGCTCAAATAATGCTATGATCAGAAAAAAAGGCGGTTTTTGACCGCCTTTTTTGTTAAAAGAGAGAAAGAGACAACTTTTTATATTCAGTCAAAAATTTGTCCATTATTTGAATAAATAGCTAATATTTATTAACTTTAATGCTTGATTTTAGATTATTTTACGGATAGTGTCTCCAAACCGGTCATAACCAATTAAACAGATGGAAAACGTATCCGAAAAATCAATTTAGTTAGTTCGCAACCAAAATATTGGACGAAAATTGATCGTAAAGAAGAAAAGCAAAGATGAAGAATTACAGGCGCAATTGAAGGAATCGGGCGAAATCCCGAAACATGTTGCAATAATTATGGATGGAAACGGAAGATGGGCCCGAAAAAAGGGTTTACACCGTATTGCGGGACACAGGGCTGGTGTTGAGTCTGTAAGAGATATAGTAGAAGCGTGTGCACAATTAGAAGTCAAGTATTTAACTTTATATACTTTTTCAACTGAAAACTGGAACAGACCCAAAAAAGAGGTCTCCACACTTATGAAGCTTTTAGTAAAAGCTTTAAAGTCAGAGGTTGACGAACTTCATAAAAACAACATAAAACTGGAGATGATCGGGGATTTTGAATCTCTGCCACCCGTTGTACAGCAAAATCTAAAGGAAGCGAAGGAACGAACAAAGAACAACACTCGTCTAACATTAGTGTTAGCATTAAGTTATAGCGGAAGATGGGAAATAATAGAAGCGGTAAAGAAGATAATAGGCGAGGCCAATAAGGGTTTGGTTTTAAGTGATGATCTATGTGCCGAAAGATTCGGAGATTATTTAACGACAAAAGAGATACCTGATCCTGATCTGTTAATAAGAACGAGCGGTGAATTCAGAATAAGTAATTTTCTTCTTTGGCAGATAGCATATACGGAGATATTTATAGCGGATGTATTCTGGCCTGATTTCAGGAGATTACATCTGTATGAAGCAATAAAGAGTTTTCAAAAGAGGGAAAGGCGTTATGGTAAAGTCAGCGCTCAACTTCAAAACAAGAAAAGGCCCTGATTAATGACTTTTTTTGACAGATATAGTTTAACACTTCCACTTAAGGAATCCCAATTAATGAAGAGATTTTTGATATTGATTTTTTTGTTTGCCTGTATTACAGCATACCCACAGATTTCCACAAAAAGTTACAAAATATTAGGTGTATCTGTTGAAGGGAATAAATATGCAGACGCAAGGACAATAATCCTCAACAGCGGGTTAAAGGTGGGTGAAGAGATTCAAGTACCCGGGGACCAGACAGCGAATGTAATAAAGAAATTATGGTCACTTAATATTTTTTCGGATGTTCAGTTGCTAATTGAAAAGCAAGTGATGGACGGAGTATTTATATTAATAAAAGTTGCTGAATACCCCAGGGTAGAGAAAGTGGAATTAAGCGGAAATGATGAAATAAGCAAAAAGGATATTGAAAATATAGTAAACTTAGTGCGGGGTCAAATAATCAAACCACAGGATGTGGAAAGAATAAAGCAGAGGATATTAAAGAAATATGAGGAAGAGGGATATCTAAATGCAGAAATAGCGCCACAATATTTTGAATATTTTACAGCTGATACAACCGAAGATGAAATACTTGTAACGTGGCGTGAAAAGACGAATTTGGCAAATGAGCTGACAATTGAATATAATAAGTCAGATGTTTCATACTCCAATCTCATTGACAGAATAAAGGACAGACTTGTATTAAAACTGAATTTTGATGAAGGTGACAAGGTAACGGTAAGGCAAATCACATTTACCGGGAACGAAGCTTTCGAAAAGGGAGATTTAACCTCTGAATTTGAAGAGACTGAGGAAGCAAGATGGTGGAAATTCTGGGCATCCGCCAGATTTGATAAAACAAAATACGAGAAGGATAAGGAACTACTGGTAGAGTTTTACAGAAAGAATGGATACAGGGATGCCGAGGTTATAAGAGATTCGTTAGTTTATGAAAACAATAAGAAAGATATGAGGATATTCATTACTTTACATGAAGGTCCTCAATACAAGATCAGGGATATTATATGGCAAGGAAATACAATATATTCTGATGAAATATTAAATGAGCGATTAGGTATTGCCAAAGGGGATATATATGATTATTCGAAGTTCAATCAGAATTTAAGAGGGAACGAAAAACAAACTGACATTGCTTCATTATACCTAGACAATGGATACCTGACATTCAGTCTCAATACGGAAGAGAGCAAAGCTGCTGAGGATTCGATAGATATAAAAATTCAAATCTCAGAAAAAAATCAGTTCAAGGTTGGAAAAGTTGACATAACCGGAAACGACAGAACGAAGGATAAAGTTATCCGCAGGGAGTTGTACACAGTGCCGGGAGACTTTTTTAACAGGGCAATGCTATTCAGGAGTTTACAGCAATTAGCAAACTTACAGTACTTTAATGTTGAGAAGCTATACAGCAAGGGGGTTGATTATCAACTTGCAAATGACAGCACGGTTGATATAGTTTATAATGTAGAGGAAAAGTCGAGTGACTATTTAAATGCATCGGTTGGGTATAGCGGTAGTTTTGGATTCAGCGGTGCTGTTGGAGTAACTTTAACAAATTTCTCAATAACGGAGCCGTTTTCGTTAGGGGGAGGACAAATTCTCAGTTTCAACTGGCAATTTGGTGTTGGTAATTTTTACAGGACCTTTTCGCTTGGTTTTACCGAGCCCTGGTTTATGGACACACCAACATTAGTGGGATTTGATTTATTTGATACCAGGCAGCAATATATTTATGACTTGAGCCAGACGGGAGCTTCAGTAAAAGTTGGACGAAGACTGAGATGGCCAGATGATTATTTTTATATTCAAGGGGTATTGCGATATCAGCACAATAATGTACTTGGTGGCGGAGGTTACTACCGGGAAGGAAAGACGGAACAGATAACACTTGGAGCGACGATTTCGAGAAGGAATGTTGACAACCCCATATTCCCATCAATGGGGTCATCGGTAAGTCTTGATGGAGAACTTTCGGGCGGACCATTTTTGCCGGGAAGTGTGGATTATGTAAAAATACTCTTTAAAGCTGAATGGTATAAAAGAATCACGGCCTCGAACAGATTTGTATTCTATACTTCTGCAGATTTTGGATATCTTGAGGAATTAGTTCCTAACACTCCCATTCAACCATTTGAATACTTCTACATGGGAGGAAACGGTTTAGTTATAGCAACCACTCCATTAAGGGGCTATGATGACAGGACAGTAGGACCGAAGAATATATACGGAGATGTTTCGGACGGAAAAGTAATGGTGAAATATACAACGGAATTCAGATTTGCAGTAACACTCGAACCGATGCCATTATATTTATTAGCTTTTGCAGAAGCAGGCAATGTGTTTTCGAATATTAATGCAGCGGATATTTTCAATTTGAGAAGATCGGTAGGCATAGGAGCAAGGATATTAATAAATCCAATAGGTTTAATAGGATTTGATCTGGGTTACGGATTTGACAGAAAGGATGTGGATGGGAAAGATCCGTCATGGCTTTTCCACTTCCAATTTGGCAGAGGATTTTAAGTTTAAAAATAATTAACAATAAAAAAGGAAATGAAGTGAAAAAATACTTATTTATTCTGACTCTTGTTTTTTTGACCACAGCGTCATTTGCACAAACATCATTAAAAATAGGATATGTGGATTCAGAAGTAATTCTGAAGCAATTACCGGAAGCGATAAAAGCCCAGGGAGAACTTGATGCTTTAATCAACAAATGGAATGACCAAATTGATTCTATGGGAATGGCATTACAGACAGCCTACGCAGATTATCAAAAACAGATGAACACAATGCCTGAAGCAAAAAAACAGGAAGCACAGCAGAAGTTAGTGGCACAGCAGCAAATAGTTGAGGAGTTCAGAAGGAGCAAATTTGCACAAGGAACAGGAGAGATTTACAAAAAACAGGAAGAACTATTAAAACCAGTTAAGGACAAGATATTTGCAACAATTGAAATAATTGCAAAAGAAGAATCAATGCAGTTTGTTTTTGACAAAAGCGGAGATATTATTTTGTTATATGCTGATTCAGCATTTGATATTACATACAAAGTTCTTGACCGATTAAAAAGAGGAAAGAACTAACAAACACTTAATTACGAACAGATTGCGGACTAAGAGTGCGCGATCCGTTTAAACAAATAGAAACTAACAGAGTTTAACCATGAAAACGAGACTTTTTTTTATCGCAACATTCTGTTTACTTTCAGTCATAACTTACAGTCAATCAAAGATTGGATACGTTGACTCGGATGCATTGCTTAACCAGATGACAGATGCTCAAGACGCCAGACAGCAGCTTGATCAGCTAATACAAGAGTGGCAAGCAGAACTCAACAAAATGGATCGAGAGTGGAAGACCAAGTATGACGACTATGAGAAACGAAAGCTAATAATGTCGGACCAGACCCGCGCAGAGACTGAAAGTGAGCTAATAAAACTAGAGGAAAAAATTGCTGAGTTCAGGGAAAAGAAATTCGGAACCAATGGCGAGTTATTTGCCAAGCAGGATGAATTAATGAAACCTGTTCAGAATAAACTTTTTACCATTATTCAAGAAGTTGCCAAAGATAAGGAGCTTGACTTTGTACTTGACAGAAGTGGCGGAGTTTTAATACTATACGCCAAGACCGAGCATGATATTACAAATGATGTATTAGCAAAGTTGAAAGCACAATGACATTTCCAATATTAAAAATCGCTCAATTAATAAATGCAGAGATTACGGGGGACGAAAATCTCACCATAGATAATCTAGCAAAAATTGAAGAAGCAAAAAAAGGAGAACTGACTTTTCTTTATCTTCAGCAATATGAAAAATATGTAGCAACCACTAATGCTTCCGCAATAATTGTTAAGAAAGGATTCAAGAAAATCCGAGAGGATATCACTTATTTAGAAGTTGAAAATCCGAACAAAGCTTTTTTTGGATTATTGTCAACCTTTTTCCCCGACAGGCCCAAAATTTCAGGTATAGACAAAACTGCATACGTCTCCCCTACTGCTAAGATAGGAGCCAAAGTGGCATTAGGAAGAAATGTGGTTATATCGGATAACTGTGTAATCGGAGACAACTGCATGATATTCCACAATGTTGTAATACTAGACAACGTAAAAGTAGGAGCTGCGACACAATTATATCCTAATATTACGATCAGAGAAAACTGCGTAATTGGTGAGAGAGTGATTATCCATTCAGGGACTGTGGTAGGGAGCGATGGATTTGGTTTTGTACCAGATGAAAACAACCATTATGATAAGATTCCACAAGTGGGGAATGTGGTTATTGCAGATGATGTGGAAATAGGAGCAAATGTTACTATTGACAGAGCAATGCTGGGTTCTACCGTTATTAAAAAAGGAGTTAAACTTGATAATCTAATTCAAATCGCTCACAATGTAATTGTTGGTGAGAACACGGTAATGTCAGCTCAATCAGGAATATCGGGGAGTACAACAGTCGGCAGGAATTGTATGATTGCAGGTCAAGTTGGATTAGTCAATCACATACATATTACAGACGGAACAATTATAGGGGCTCAAGCGGGAGTATCAAAGTCTATAACAAAACCGGGATTTTACGTTGGGAGTCCAATTAAAGAAGGAAGAGAATTCCTGAGGACTGAGGGACATATCAGAAATCTAGAAAACTATGCAAAGAAAATAAAGGAACTTGAAAAAGAACTTGAGGAATTAAAAAAGAAGTCAGGAAATTAGATTTATAAAGGAGTGGAAACACTCCTTTTTTTAATAATGAAAGTTTAGTATATGTTTAAATTTGATTTATTTTTGTTCATTATATGTTCTCTGATGATTGCATTCGCGCAAAACCAGGAAGAGATTGATATTGAGGATTTGACAGTACCGTTTCAAACAGGAGTTGCGGTTTATGATATAGCTACGGACACATACTACAGATATAATACAGAACAATGTGAGACCAGGTTTTCTCCCGCTTCAACATTTAAGATACCAAATTCCTTAATTGGTTTACAGACCGGAGTGTTAACTGATACGACTTTTATTATAGAATATGACAGTATTAAATATCCTATTGATCCCGAGGATGCAAATAAGGAACCATACAAGCACTGGAACAAGGCGCAAAGTCTGAGAAGTGCATTTAAGTTATCTTGTGTCTGGTATTACAGAGAAGTTGCGAAGAGAATCGGTGAAGAAGAAATGAGGCGGTACATTGATGAGCTTGGATATGGCAATAAAGATATATCAAGCGGAACAGATAACTTCTGGTTATGCGGTTCAATAAAGATATCCATCAATGAGCAAATAGAGATACTGAAGAAATTGTATCTGAATATGCTTGATGGATTTTCAAGGGAAACCATGGATAAAGTTAAAAGTTTGATGTTGTATGAATCAACAGAAAACTATAAGCTATACGGTAAGACCGGTTATGGGAATTGCTGGAAGGACAAAAACATAGGCTGGTATGTAGGATTCGTAGAAACAAAAACAGGTCCGAAAGTATTTGCGCTAAATTTAATTGGAAGTTCAGATATGCTAAAAGACAACTTCAGAATTGTTTTAACAAAAAGAATACTAAAGAAACTTGGATTTATTGAATATTAGTTTGTAAGCATATTAATTTTCCAGAGACTTTTACGGTCCATTCTGAGCATTGGTGCGAGGGCAAGTAAGCCAGTCCGTCCGACGGAGCTCTCGAGAAATTTCAATTCATTAAGCTTTTCCTCAATTTCCCTTTCAATCACCGGTTCAAATCCAGCTTCTCTGAGGAGTAAAACTGATTTTGCCTTTACTGATAATTCCAGATAGATGCGCACATAATTGAGCATATCAAAAACCACCTCGGGTGCAAAACGGTCTTTAATGTGTAACAAATACTTACCTGATTTAGTTGACCCAAACTCCCCTTCCTTAATCATGGAAAGAAGTTCCACCTCAGAGGAGAGTTCAATTTCCATCCATTCCCGGAGTTTTTTCTCACCATTCTGGAACACAACAGCAATAGCCAGCTGGACGACAGTCATTACAATAAGAGTAGATACGAGGGGGTTAAGAAGAAATTGATTATACAGGGAGTGTATTATAACAGCGAGAGCCAGTCCGGTAAGAAAAGCTTTAAGCGGGACAGCATTTCCTTCCTGGGAGATTCCAGCGATTGTAAGAGTTAAAAGAGTTGTAGTACCACAATGCATAATGGCAGTACCAAAGCCACGAATAATCCAAATCATTGGGGAGACATCACCCATGGTAAGTGCATAATAGAGGTTTTCGACAAAGGAGAATCCTGCTCCTATTGAAAATCCGAGAATTGCCCCATCAATAAGAAAGCCTATCTTATTACGCTTAAATAAGTAGATAAGCAGAATCCCTTTTAAGAATTCCTCAACGATTGGAGCACCGCCTCTGGAATAGACGTCCAGTCCAACTCCCGAGAAATCCATCAGAAACGTGTTCACAAAGTAACTGCCTGCAGCTGAAAGAGAACCCCAGAGCCAAACTCCACAAAGGAGTTGTGGTTTGACGAGTTTATAGCTGTCAAGATAGAAGATGAAAAAAATAAAAACTATTACCGGAAGAAGGCTTATGAGAATAGAGATCATATCACATTATTTTTAGTGAAATCATAAATTCATTTCCGGGGAGCATACCTTTTGAGAATCCCCGGGCATAACCAAATGAAAGATACGACTTAATCAGCGAAAAAAGAACCAACTCAAAATCCAACTGAGCCCCGCTGTTAAAATAGTTTTCCATCGCAAGATTATTGCTCTTTTCAGGATTAAGAGACAACCCCATTCCAAAAAAAGAAAGTCTTGCATAAGTTACGTAGAATGAAAGGAAACCAAAACGTCTAAATCTAAGAGCAGGCAGATTCCATTCCAGAGTACCTTTCAAAAAACTTTCCCCGCCGAGTTCATTTATCTCAAAACCAGGGAAACTCGTGTATTCCCTGTACCTCCTGGCAGCCAGATGATCGATATAGTTATTGCCAAAAGCTCCGAAGTAAAAATTATTAAAGGGGTCTTTAATCTTTGAGAAAGACTTACCTATTGCAGTCCTGATCCAGAAAGAAGAATTTCTTATCGGGAGAAGGAATCCAAAATCAGTGTTAAGATTAATCTTAGGAAAGAACTCTTTGTTAACGTAGTAAGAATAAATATTCCCATCAATAGTTAAACCCTGTTCCTCTTCCACCCCCCCCAGTGATTTTCTCGAGTAGGTGTAGTTAACATTCACACCACCAGAATACATTTTGTCAAAAGAAGCTCTTACATTCTGGTAGTCAGGTAGTTCTTCAAGGTCGCCGTATCCATTGAAATAGAGTTTGTAAGTCAGTGTAGTAGGTTTAAAGAACAAAATATACTCCTTATAGGAGAGCGAATAGAAATAACCGGCTCTACTTTGTTTTGTACTCCCAACAAGGTCATAGAAATCGGTTTTGTTATATCCCCCTTTTAGGGACCAACGGAAATAGTTAAACTCTACTTCGCCATGGATTCTCTCTTTTTGCGGGAGGAGTTTGTTAGGAGAATAAAGTGCACTTAGTTTAAGTGAGCTTACGTATGTCCTGTCAAAGAAAGTAGCGATAAGACCATAAGCGGGAAATAGTTTATAGCCCTCAACAACAGGGTAAAGAGAAGAGAGTTCCATTTGACCAAGTACATTGTAATCCTTTTCACTTACGTTAAGAGTGTCGAGGGAAACAGCTGATGGGGGTGGAAGCGTAAAATCCTGAAGTTCGGGATTTTTTTCCACAACTTCCTGACCGAGATAATTAATTGGTTGAATTTCGTCAATTTCTTTCTCTTTAAAGACGACCGGTATTAATCCAAGCGGAGTATATTCAAAAGCAATAAGTGAATCCTTACCATATTGAATTGGACGGAAGAGACCTGACTCAGTATTTGTGAGAAGCAGTGCTTCTCCATCGGATACCCTTACTTTAAAGACATTAGAGACGCCTGTGTAGTATGATGTTCCATAGAGCATTGTGCCGTCGTCAGAAAATGTAAAATTAGAAGCTGAGTTTTGTTCGAATTCATAAAGCTTTCTATAATCTGATTTTCCGGCGAGGAGAGAGTCTACATTAAATAGAATAAGTTTCTGATTACCACTAACATCAGACATGGTTCCGCTGAGCAGTGAACCGTCCGGAGAAATATCAATATCAAAGAAGCTCTCTCCATAAGGGACAGTATGAACCTGAGTGAACATTTCATAAGGGGGAGAAAACCTTACGACGCTTGTTCTCCCCTCTGAACTTCTTACTCCCCAAAGAGATTTATCTTTTTTGTTAAATGCGAAGTCTCCCGTTCTGGAATATTGAAAGAGGCTTTTTTTCTCTCTCATTTCAATATTATAAGACTCAAGCGAGCGCCAGTCGTTATTGTGAATTGAATAAAAGAGTGTCCCGGTGGATTCATCATAAGCGATCGAGGTTACGTAATAAAGAGTCGGAGAAGTCATATCCAAAAGTTTCTTTTTCTCACCGGTAGTAATGTCTATTTCAGTGAAGTGGCTCAAATCGCCGGGATAGTTATTGCCTAAAATAAGTTTATTCCGTTTTTTATCAAGGAATGCTCTAGAAACAGAACCGAGGGATTTATCAACAATCCTGCGAACAGGGGTTATCCCAGTTTCTTTGATTATGGATAAATTTTTCTGCTGAAAATCTGTTTCCCACATAATCCAATTATCCCATTCATCTTCGACATCCACACCGTAAACATCCTCAAACTGAGAAGCGAAGAATCTGTTACTACCGGGGTCTCTTCCAAAGAAAGAGCGGAGCTTTTGCATACCAAATTTATTGGCGAGATAACTTGTAAAGCGAGTTCCGTAAAGATAGGAATTAGCACCGACCTTAAAATCAACTGCAGTCCCCTCAGTTTCAAGTCCCACGACTCTATAAAAATACTGATTTTCTTTAACCATAGAACGAAAGACCATTTCGTCATAACCTCCGAGAGCTCTGCCAAGTCCGCCGGACATCCAAGTCTCCATGAAAGTAGCAATTCCTTCATGGAACCAACGTGGTGCATACCAGCGGGGAGTTGTCAGGTAACTATAAAGCATTGTTAAAGGATTTCCGTCATCAGCAATAACTTTACCACTCAGGATACTTCTATAAAATCTGTCCGAAGCAGCAGCTTTATCAGTCATAACAGTGTGAGTCAATTCGTGATTCATCAACCATCCCATTCTCTCGTTTGCGGGGAGGACGTCATAAGTATACTCAAACGGAGCTATACCTATGTTGACATAGTTAAACGGCATTGCCATAGCACCACCATTACCGCCATCTGTAAAATCATTAAAGAGGATGGCGATCTTTCCATCGGGAGTATAATTCCAGAATTTCTTATGAAATGAGAGAGCATTCTCAAGGCTTCTGGCAGTGTGAGGAACCAGATAAGCATGGCTCTTGTCAAAATATATAATCTTAGCCGAGTTTGTTTCGTAGATAAAGAATTGCGCAAAACTGTTTGCAGAAAACAGAAGCAGGAGAATAAATGAATTAAAGAGGTTCATTAAGTACCCATTCTCAATCAAAGTTAATTTAACGCTCAGTTAAGCAATGTTTCTTATTTTTGTTATTAATCTATAATTTCAGACTTACAATATTTCTTAATCTCATATTCGCAGAGCTTTATAAAGCCCCTAGTACCTCCCTGTTAAATATTGAGGGACCTTGGCTAGAGAGCACTGAAACCCGGGAATTCATCAGACTACCAATGGCATCTTTTCCAAGGACAACATTAAGGGAAGCTGTTGAAGCAACCTCTTTATTAAATATCGAAGTACTACGGACAACATAATTAATCAAGTTGTTAGCCGCGCTGCAGTATGGTAGTCCCTCAACCACATCTACAAATCCAATTTCATTTTTGGTTATTGAACCCAGTACATTTTTTACCATTTCTAAAGCTACAACTCCCGGATCAATTTCATTCAAAACCCGAGCGTTACTGCCAAGATCATGGGCTACATAAATTACAATATTTAAGGCTGCGGCTTTTTCCAGGACGACCATCTGCAAAGAAGAAGTTGCATCGAATCCAAGAGCTGAAGTTACTGCTCCTACTTCTATGACATTTAATTTTTGTTCTGCTGCGAATTCTGATTTTTTCTTATCCCCCAGGACAGTACCGTAAAGAAAAGTATCCACAATGATTTTATCTCTCAAACTCTGAAGTTTTTTAAGCTGCTTGCCCAGATTGCCCTTTACCTGAGGTGTTGATGCAAGATAATTATTAAGTCTGTTAATAGTGTTTTCCATGACTGAATCTCTTTCCATCAGCTGGAGGACATAATTAACAAAGTTAGCGAGCTTGGAGCCGACATCTTCAGTTCCTGTTTTTTCTTTCTTCAGATAAATATTATACAAGACGTTTTGGGTTGCAGCAGTTTTTTCGATATTATTGTCAATAAATGAAGCAAAGTCAGAGAGGTTTTTGCTCACTTCCTTTCCCTCCTCAGTCTGCCAGTTAGCGTTTATCTCAGGGAGCCAGTATCCCTTAATCAAGACGGAAATTTCTATTGAAAAGGTTGCAAACTGGCCTATTTCGCCAATGGTATTTTTGAGCGCTAAAGTATCTTTAAGCAAATCATCGCTTAGCAGGACATCTTTAGCTGTTAGTTGGTTTTTGCGGAATTTCTCCACTTTTCCAATAGTTCCCTTAGAGTCATCTTCCGATGAAGGAGGAAAACTAAGTGAAACGATATACAGGATTACAGCAAGAATTATTATCGTTGCAGCGCTTATTATCAGTTTTTTGTTCTTTTCCATTCTTTACTCCCAAATTTTATTTATTTGATATAAGTTTGCTTTCCGAAATTGTTTCCAGACCTTTTTGGACAAGGACATTAATATTAGCGGGCCTTCGAGTTTGATTAACGAAGAGGAAGAGGAACTTGTTTTTACCTATATTTTCCACCTGAATCAGATTATTACTTGTAAGGAGAGAAGTTTCAGTTGCCTCAAAGAATTTTTTCGAGGCAAAAAACCTAAGATTA
>JAAYVN010000006.1 GCA_012517155.1 Ignavibacteriales bacterium
ATACTCCCATGCCTGTTTGGGTATCCCTTTTAATATTGTGATTTCGTCAATCTCTATTATACCGTTCAGTTTATCGGCTTTGAGTTTTGTTTTTATTTTATATTTACCGGCGTAAATCTTTTCCTCTTCCTTCACCCCCTGCGCTTCTTTCTTTTTGCGGGTGCTCTCCTCCGCCGCAGGCGGATTGGTTTTGGATACTATCACTTTAAGCGGATATGGTTCAGCTTCTTCGTAGTTTATGTGGAGGTGCATCAGCTCTTTTCCGAATGCGGTCCATTTGCGGAAGTCTTTGTAAAAAGGGATACGCGGGAATTCACGCTTCAGGTTCAGTTCGTATTTTTTGCGGTATGCGGGATTGTGAAGCACGGCATATACGTAATGGAATATGTTCTCTTTTGTTATTTTTTTGTCTTTATAATGAATACGGAATTGATTCAATGCCCAATCGGTAATGTTGTCAAGGGGTTTCGTTTCCGTATCATACTTCCATAAAGAAACACAATGTCCGTTTGGAGTTAATTGAAGGTGAGGAAGATACTTCGTGGCAATCACGTGAAAAGGTTTTTCCATTCCGACGCCATTAAAAGATAAAACGATATTTGACTGAGTAAATTTTTCACCAAAAATATCAATATGGTTTTGAGTTAATCTATCATTCCAAAATTTATCCGCATAGAAATATAGACTAGAGTATGGTCTATAAGATGATTTTATTATGAAGCGTTTATCAAATTTTGGACAGGCGCCGCTGATGAATTTTCTTTTAAGGGTTTCGCTCCATTTAATCGTTGGAGGGAAAGAAAAGTCATTCTTTTTCCTCAAAATATCTATAATTTCACATTCATATGAAAACTTTTTTATGAGAGATTCTTTCGAAAAATCATAAATCCAGTCATCTCTGTTTGAAACAATGCCCGGAGTGTAATCAGAAAAGATTTTTACAACCGAAAGCAATTCCTCCCAGTCGTTATCATCTGCCAGGTTGATCCAGTTGTTGGTCTTGTCGGGAGTGATTGAGTCAAAGTGAATTGTTTCAATAGGATTATTTTTCAGCCATTCAAGTTTTTCAACTCTTTTAGCTCTTATGTCACATGGGTGAATATACTCAATACGACAAGGAACTTTATCCGGAGTACCGGTTTTAACGAGAAACATTATTCCTATACCGACAGCTGCAGAAACGCCAAAAATTGTATGTTCTTCATTAAGGAAAATGCCGTCCTTACCGCTTAGTTCCCTTATATTCCCTCCCAAATCAATTATGTAAGCATAGTCAAATTCTTCACGGATACATTTCCGAAATCCGTCGAATGTCCGCGCATTAATAAATGAATTATTTGTAATCATACAAATAATCCCCTTTTTATCCACTCTGTCCATAGCCCAGCGGTAGAAGCGTGCGTACATATCATAGACTTTTGTTTTCTGGGCGGTGCTGTGTTTTATGTATGTATCTTTAATCCGTTTATCTATATGAGGGTATTCGCGGTTTTTGTTGTTCTCGTTTTCGTTGAGCTGATTTGCGTTATATGGCGGATTCCCGATTATCACCGATATTTTTTTTGAGTTTTGTCTTTTTATTCTTTCGGTGTTTTCGCTTGTTAACCCAAAGAGGTCGTAAGGATTGGCATCGTGTGTAAGTCCGCTTATATTATCAAGTGTATCCACAAAGCAGAGGTTGGGAAATTCGCAATAACGGTTCATTTTCTGCTTGTAAGTATATTCGATGTTCAGGTTGGCGATGTAATAAGGGAGTATGGCAACTTCGTTTGCGTGTATTTCGTTTTTATATTTTTGTTCAAGTTTATCGGGGGGAATGGCGTGTTCAATAATTTCGGATATAAAAGTGCCGGTGCCGGTGGCGGGGTCAAGTATTTCCACATTGTTATCCGCCATAACCTTGCCAAAGTGCTTGTGGAGAAGATAGTCTGTGCTTCTTACCATATAGCGGACTATTTCGTTTGGGGTATAGACAACGCCAAGCCTGTCCGCTGCTTTGGGATTATAGACTTTATAGAAATTTTCGTAAAGTACTTTGAGGAACTTCTGTTTTTCGTGATGATCCGTAATGCCGGCGGCGGTTGCGTTTATCGCTTCGTAATAATGCTCAATGCTCATCAGGAGGTTACGGCGGTCTTCATAGGTGAGGAGACTTGAGATAAGTTTTTCAAGTTCGGAAGCGATGGTGTTGTGTTTATGAAAATCGGAATCGTTGAATATTTTATTGAAGATGTCGCTTGTGAGGATATGCTGAATCATCATTTCGCGGATATCCTCAACGGTTACGCTGGGGTTGATTTCCTTCCTGCAGAGAATAAGGAATCCCTCCTGAGCACGCTGGAAGGATTTATTTTTATCGCGGGACTGAATAATCCGGTTGCGGAGTGCTTCAACAATTTTGGGAATATCGGCTTTAAATTTTTCTATTGCATCCTCAAACTCATAAACGCGGTCGCTCTTGAAGTTCATGAAGGAGCTGATGATATGATCGAGTTTGTTTGAGTCGCGTACCGGTATTCTTTTTACTTCCACCCCGCGCTGGAACAGGACAGCCTGAACGGTGTCCTCAAAGAGGATGTTTGTCAGGGGATAACCGTTTTTTATTTTGAGATTAATTTCTTCGTTAATATCGTCCTTTTCGTCTTTGCTTTCCCAGTGACCTATATCCAGTCCCCAGGCATTTTTAACGGTGCCGTCGGGATAGACTTTTTTGCCTTTGGTGCCGAGGGTTGGGACTTCGGGG
>JAAYVN010000039.1 GCA_012517155.1 Ignavibacteriales bacterium
GCTGCCAGGGCAATGAAGTTGATTCCCTGGTAGTGCCTGCCGGATACATAATTAGCCGGTGGGCCTGAGAAGAAGTTTCTTCTCCAGGGTAGTACACCGTTTCTCTCGATCTCTGAGATGATACGGCTGTTAATTTGTTCGTACAGATCAGTTTTAAGCATGATACACCTTTTAAGTTTAATGTTAAAATTGTTGGTTTATTTAATTTTTGTAAGCTGATGATATCGAAAGTTCTACACCTGTTTTAAGGATAGTCAGAATGCAGACCAACTTATTACTGGGTTATGTTTGATAAAGACATCTGAATCTTCAATGTTAGAGTTTACTGGTATGCAGGTTTGCTGGTTTTCCGGGAAGTCGGCTGGTTTCCTGGTATACTGGTATGCTGGTTTCCTAACATGCTGGGAAGTAGGTATAAAATACCGTATCGGATACATCTAACGGTAAGCTGGAATTACTGTAACCTATACTGTCTTATAGGAATACACTGTAAAGACCTCTATCCGATACTTATCCTCTCTCATATCTGCCTGAGAGCATACTCCCCCGGTGACAGACTGTTAGAGACAGAGTTTGAAGTAGAAAAGTATCTGTTTATGTTCGTAACTCATACATTTATCATGAGTTAGCCGGAGGCGTGGGATAATGGGAGATTAATAAGTAATATTGCTGGTTAAGGTAAGACAAGAGATTCCTGTTTCTGTATCATACAGAATTAGTCTAACTTATAGCCGGAATATTTATTGTCTGGAGTTAGCGGAGCGAGTTTTAACGGAGCGACGCTAATGTCTAAACCACTACGGGGATATTGTTAACTTGACCAATGGTTCGGGTAATTTTTCCCACTCATCAAAATCAGGGAATTCAGAGTATTTTGAGTGCCTATTAAGAACGATAAGATTTTTTATGGCTCTGGTTAATCCTGTGTATATGAGCTTATCCAAATGATCTGTTTTTTTATATGCATCGTCCGGTGTTAGAATAATAACTGTATGATACTCCCAACCTTTAAAACTCTGAATTGTTGATATTTTAAGCCGCCAATTTTCATATGCGAAAGAAGATTTGTGCCCTCTATCACCAAATCCTTTGACGGTTTGTATGCCTTTTTGTTCGAGGCTTTTTGAAAGGGATTTACCCATGCGATAATCTGGAATTAAAATTACAATATCTTCCTTGTGAATCAGGCTGTTGCTCTCAAAATAGACAATTATAGAATAAATAGTCTCGTAACAATCAACTGTTTCTGGTAAATTAGCCCAATATATTTGCGTTTCGTATAATGTATCAACCCCTTTTTTACTAAAATGTTTAATTTGTTCTCCCCCAATAATGTACTGCTCAACAAATTTGTTTGCCTGTTGAACAACTCTCTCGGATAGTCGATAGCAAAAATCTAGTTGGCCCCATTCACCACGAAAGCCTCTTTTTATTTTTTCCAAGTTTGCAGTACCTTTCCCATAGATATCCTGATTGTCATCTCCAGCTATTAGTACCTGACCAATGGATGTTAATAATGGTGTCACAGAATCAATCCATTCCGGTGCAAAATCTTGTCCTTCATCAATGATGATTGCATCGTATTTCCATTGACTCTCGTTCTCATTGATTGAGTGTTTACTTACCAGATTAGGTATAGCTTTATCAAACTTATTTTTATCATCTCCAGTAGGCCAATTTTCTTTATGATAGCGAAGATATCGGCTGCAAAACATATGATAATTAAGTACAGTAATACATTTGGGGTTATAATCGACATACGCTCTATGAAGTAATTCATACATATAATTGATTAGAGTAACATTATAAGTTAAAATTAGTACTTTTTTATTTTCCGAGGCAACACTAGCTGCTCGAATCGCAAGAACCAGAGATTTACCACATCCGGCAATACCTTTAAATCTCTGCCATTTTTTATCAACACTATTAATATATTGCTTTTGTTTAGTGTGTAAGATCAGCTTAACTCCATGCTCTTTCGAATGAAATGGCGGATTGAACCAAAAAATCAATTTTTTATACCATTCTGGCTTAAATATGTATTTTTTATCTTTTGATAAATTAAGGATAAAAGACAAGAAAGTCTCTTCCGACATTAGATCCTTAGTTATTAAAAAGAGAGTATCGTCATTATCAGAGAAAACATTCTTTGCCTCCTCGCTTGTCATTAAAGGACAAAAAACTGCTTTTTTTACAACTTTCAATGTTTCAGGATCCTTGCTACATTCGTTATAGATATCGGGTATATAAATATTCACAATATCATTTTGATAATAATCAAGGATTTCGGTTGGATTAATTAATTTTTCTCTATTCCCGGGCCCGGTAGTTCGAAGTTCTCGTATCAAATAAGAGCGATCATCGGAATGGGATTTTTTGATTCGAACATCTATTTCTTCTCTTTTTCTATCAAAATAGTCTATAAACATCACTCCGATATCTTTATGAACTATGACTAAATCGGGTTTCTCAGCATTCAAATATGGCTGAACATATATCTCCCAGCCAAGGGGAAGAACCCTGTTAAGAAAATAAATAAAATCAAGAAATTTTTGAGGAAATGGATCTATAAGGTTATTGATTTCATCTAAAGCAGGTACGATAATCCGATTCATAAGGATTCCTTAATAAGATATTCAAGTAAATTAACCTTTAATTTCAGAAACAACTCTTTAATTATCCAAACCATAATATGTAATATACCTACAAAAGAGTTTAATTAAAAAACTTAATCAAAGTATTACGAATATTAGTTAGCCAAGTATAATGTAATGCTATTTCTTAAAAGCTGAGCACTATTCTTCTTTGAAAC
>JAAYVN010000040.1 GCA_012517155.1 Ignavibacteriales bacterium
GGATCGGATACTTGAAACTGGCCGACATAGATATCAAGATCAATATTAAAGAGATTGTTGAACATTATAAAAGCATCTTCCAAACCAGCGACTTCTCCTCTTTCACCGAAAAAGAAATATAAATAGTATGAAATATCTTTAGTAATTGATCCACCACTCAAGAGTTTAACCAAATAGGGAGAGGAGAAATCGAGTTTTTCGGATTTTTTATTATTAAGAGTCATAAAGCCATCAATACGAAGGGCAAGAGGGAAATCACGAATCAAGGAGAGTTGATCGTCTCCGGTTTCAACAAAATAGCGGGGCGCTTCCCTATCAGAAAGCTGAAAACCATTACCAGCAAACTCATCTCCATAAGCTTTCAATCTCGGAAAAGGTGAATGACAGGTCTGACAACTCATACTATATTTTCTTGCAAACGCAGGGATAGCCAATGAGTCATTAATGAGAGTTAAAGCAAGTAATGCAACACAAAACAAAATTAACCTTTTTTTCATATTTATCTCCTTATGGTAATACTGTAAAATCCGTTGTATATTCATTTACTTTAAGAGGTTCGAATTCCTCCTTTGGAACATTAAGAAATTCGCCGACTGATCTGATTAGTAATTGATAATAAAGAGTGGCGGTAACTTTCACTTTACCCGGAGGAATAGTAGCCGGCAGATTAAACGTGTAAGTTTCATTTATCGTTTGGCGTGGACCAAGACGATAATCCACTCCAAGTGAAGCAGTGTTCCATTGCTGTATAGTCATTCTTCCCTGGGGATCGAAATAAGGCATGCGGAAAATCCTATTACCCGATGGAATAGCATCTCTCTGAACCCCCTGAAAGTCGGGTATATTTTTCGCAATTCCCATATCCTGATATGCTAAAACATCAGAGGATATAGTATATTCTTCCCCCTTAAAACCTTTTTTATCCACCGGAACATGATATCGATTACCTTTTGAATCGATGGCAATGACTTCAAGCCAAACCAGTCTATCCTCTACCGACCCGGAGGGAAATTTATGTCCAGTTTTTTGATTAAAGAGAGAAGCAGTTAATTTAATTGCTTCGCCCGGTTCTACTTCCCGGATATCAGGATGAATACGAATCTCAATTGTTCCTTTAACTTTTCCCGGATCATGAGCGCCATGGAAAAGATGGAGGCGAGCATCAGGGTAAAGATTGCCCATTTGAGCAGTTCTAAATTCCCCTTTTGGCATATGACAATCCTGGCACTGAACACCTTCTTTAGAGTAAGGACCTTCCTTCCATTCAAGATGAGTTGATTTAACCCAGATATCAAAAGGACTTTTTTCATTGTGACAGATCCCACAGAAGTCACCAGTTTTCATAAAATCTTTAACTTCAATCAGGTGAGCAGGTGATTCAATATGTTCTTTTCGAGTAGCAAATTTGGTTTTTCCAGGAGCAAAAATGTAATTAAAATTATAAGGAGTGTCGCCCTCATAACCAACAATACTATGGCAAACATCGCAGGATACTCCTTCGTTTGCGCGGGAATTCTTTTCCGGACGTGGAGGAGGAACATCTCCAGACACATAAGAGACCGGAGCATGACAACCATTACAACCGGCTTTTACTTCTGCTACTTTTGGATCCTTTTCAGCGTGGGGTACTGCGAGTTCAAAGTATTCTATTTCATCCCAGTGATGAGTGTAAGACTGAGACATCATTGCCTGCAGCC
Organism: Ignavibacteriales bacterium; assembly: GCA_012517155.1. Lineage (GTDB taxonomy): Bacteria > Bacteroidota > Ignavibacteria > Ignavibacteriales > Ignavibacteriaceae > JAAYVN01. The sequence continues at coordinate 1,698 of JAAYVN010000040.1, forward strand.
ATTGCTGATAGAAATCATTATGGCAAGAAGTTCCACAGTATTGTGGTGTTTGAAAATCAGAATATTTAAAAGATCCCAATCCTGAAGCTTTTTGTGAGAAAGCAAGACTCGGGATTAACATAAACAAACAAAGAGTTTTTATTTTCATCCTATCTCCAGACAGTTAAAACAAAAAAATCCGGTTATTAGTGGTAATTAACTACCGAATAAATCACAGTAAAAAATAGTTTATTTTTTTGAAATGACCAAGAAAAATATTGTTTTGAGATTAAACAAAAACAACAGGAAATATTAGTAAAGAGCAGTTCTGTAATAAAACTGAACTGCTCTATTATAATTAGTTGTTGTGCAGAAGAAGAGGAGCACCAGGTCCCAGAGGCAAACCAAAAATAAACCATGCAACCAAAAGAAGAGTCCAAACAGTAAAAAACACTATTGAATAAGGAAGCATTGTGGCTATAAGTGTACCAATTCCAGCCTTTTCATCATATTTATTAATAAAAGTTATAATCAGGGCGAAATATGACATCATAGGTGAAATAATATTTGTAACACTATCTCCCACTCTATAAGCTCCCTGAACCAGTTCCGGAGAATAACCAAGAAGCATAAACATAGGAACAAAAATAGGGGCCATTATAGCCCATTTTGCTGAGGCACTTCCCATGAAAAGATTCAGAACAGCTGAAACAATAATGAAAGTGATCATAAGGGGAATATGTCCCAAACCAGAAGAACGGAGAAGCATAGCCCCCTCAACAGCAACAATCTGACCCAAGTTTGTCCAGTTAAAAAAGGCGACGAACTGAGCAGCGAAAAAGACGAGGACAATATATGAACCAAGAGTTTCCATAGATTTCCCCATGCCTTTGATCAATTGTCTATCCGAAGTAATAGTTTTAGCACCTATTCCATAAGCGAGACCAGCAATAAATCCACCCATGAAAATAAAGAAAACGATACCACCAAGGAAAGGGGATTTCATAATACTACCAGTTGAGGGATCTCTGAGAAAACCATTTTCCGGAAGTAGTCCAGCGAGAATAAATAAAGTAAACAAAATGACCGCTATTAAAGTATAAATCAGACCTCTTTTTTCGTTCTCTGAGAGTCCAGCAATTTCTTCTGCTTTAACATCACCCTTATACTGCCCAAGTCGAGGAACTATTATTTTTTCAGTAACCCAAGTACCCGCAGCACTTATAAAAAAAGTTGAGACAAAAAGGAAGTAATAATTTGCAGCAGGATTGACTTCATAAGACGTGTCAATAAGGTGAGCCGCTTCCTGGGTAAGTCCAGAGAGAAGCGGATCAATTGTTCCGAGAAGTAGGTTAGCGCTATAGCCTCCACTAACACCTGCAAAAGCCGCAGCGAGACCTGCTACAGGATGCCTACCGACAGCGAGGAAAATCATTGCAGAAAGTGGAACTAAAAGCACATAACCTATTTCGCTAGCTGTATTTGACATAATGCCAGCGAAAACGATAACAAAAGTGAGCAATTTTTTAGGAGCTTTAAGGACAATCAATCTAAGTGCCGTGCCGATAAGTCCACTTCGTTCAGCCACAGCAATGCCCAAGAGAGAAACAAGAACAGTTCCAAGAGGAGCGAAAGAGGTGAAGTTAGTAACTAAACCAGTAATAATCCGGTGAAATCCTTCAATGGATAGAAGACTAACCGGTCTAATCTCTTTACCAGAGCCAGGAAGTATCACTGAAAAGTCAAATTGAGCCACAACCCAAGAGAGAAAAATCACGAGAACCGCAAGTAAAGCAAACAGAGACGTGGGGTCCGGTAGTTTATTACCAACGTTTTCGATTTTCTCCAAGAAAATCTTAATAAAATCTTTTGATTCTTTTTGTTTCGCCACCATACTAAAGAAATGATTATTATTGAATTTAATTGTAATAAGAAGTTTAATTTTTAACAGACCAATTTCTGAAATCGTTCAACTAACCAGAAAAGACTTTATATTAATTAAAAACAAGTAATCTTATACTAAACATTCAAAAAGCCCAAAAAAGTCTAAGAAATGGAAAATTTAAGGAAAATTACAATTTAATAGAAATAATTGCCAGTGTGATTTAAATTACTTGCAAATTTCTATAAATTGCCCTAAATTTAACTTATTGAAAAAAAAATATTAACTAATTATAAGGATGAAATATGAAAAACTACCTATCAGCTATCTGTTTAATAGTAGTTCTTGCTATTCTAAGCGGTAATTTCAGTACCACAAACGCCCAGAAAGCACCAAAGGACTCAAAGATTAAGCAGTGTAATGTTTGTCATAAAGAAGGCAAAAACAAGTTTGATGAATACAAAACCTGGCTCTTCAAGACGCATTCGAATAACACAAAAGCTTTGACCACAGAAAAGGGGAAAGAATTTGCCACAGCAAATAAGATAACAGATTCATCTAAAAGTGACGTTTGTTTAAAATGCCACGTGAACAAATTTGACAAGGAAATGAAATTTAAGCCAGCGGACATCAAGTGTGAAGATTGCCATGATTCCAAGAGCAAAATCCACACGATTAAAGAAAAGTATGTTCATCCCAAAGGGGCTTAAAATAGCATAGAAGTCTTTAACAGAAACCCTCCTAAACGGAGGGTTTTTTATTTTTGACATAAGTTATGTAAAAATAGAAATAGAGAGGTGTACCTAATGCAATAAAAATAACAGAGACCAATATTCCGACCAAAGGAAAAGCAATAAAGGCACCAAGCGAAAATGATACTTGAATCAAGATAGAAATTACGGCCATCAGAACAGGAAATTTTACTTTATAAACCGGTTTATAATCAGACTTTCGTCGGAGAGCGATAATTGAACCATAAACCAGGGAGTTTTGAACAATATAGGAAATTGTAAAGTATCCGAGCAAACTTTCAACATCTCCAAGCAAAAAGAGGAGAATTGCAATAGTTGTTTGAATAACAATTGAATAATGGGGAGTAAGATATTGGGGATGAAGTTTGCCGAAGACGGGGAAAAAGAGTCCATCCTTCGCCATAGCGTATTCCAGTCTGGGCTGGCACATCATTATGCTATTAAGAACTCCGAGCATTGAAATAAAAATTACTATGGAGAAGAGTCCCCCAGCGATATCAGAAATAAAGGGGATAAAGATAAAAGGATTAAGAATCTCTCCCTTAACAACCACGGCTTTTTCAAAGGGGACTATCAGAAAAGTTGTTAAAGTAATCAAGGCATAAGCTATAATTACAAAGACGGTTGAACCGATCAGCGCCCGCGGAAGATTTTTCACAGGATTTTTGATTTCTCCACCCATATATAAAATATTCAAGAACCCAGCGTAAGCCCATATAGTGGCAGAGACACCACCTATAATTTTGCTAAAGGTTGAGGAGGGTGACGGGATACTTGCGCTAAGGTAAGCAATATTAGTATTAAGATAGGAAAAGCCAATAAATACAATTGCAAACAGAGGAATGAGTTTGGAAAGAGTAAGTACAATTTGAATGTTTCCACCAAGTTTAACACTTCTATACTGAATTACAGCAAAGAAAATGATAAGGGAAGCTGCAAAAAGTTTTGCATAAAGAGTATTTTCGAGAATTGGGAAGAAGTAAGATACTGCAGATGAAGCAATCAGAGCAATGATTGTAAGCGAGGGAGTATCACTAGTAAGAAATGCCGTCCAAGTGTATTGGAAAGCAAGGAATGGTGAGCCAGCTTTATGGATGTAGTAATAAGGTCCACCCTGATTGGGATATGCAGTACTCAACTCAGCAAGAATTAAAATTTGTGGGAACCAAAGAAGACCACCCAGAATCCAAATCACTACCGACAAAACGGGAGAGCCGGTAATATCAGCAACAAACGGGATATTGAGAAAAACTCCAGACCCAATAACTCCCCCGATAATAATTGCAGAAATCTGGAGGAGATTAAGTTCCCTTTTGGGGACAGGGTTTACCGTTGTCATTATTGTTTCAGGTTCTGATACAAAGCAACAACACCACCTTCAGAATCCTGAATAACGGCATATATCCCGATATCATCATGCCTGCGAACATCGGTAAGAACAATTCCGCCGTTAAGGAGAACTTGGGTAATGCTTTTTTCAAGATCAGCGACAGTAATGTACAATATCCAAGAATTCGGAAGTCCTGAATTTGCCCCTGTTGCATGGCAGATACCAGCAATAGGGGTACCAGTTCCGGGCTGAGTCATAATGAAGTCATCATAGTCACCCATAGAGAAAGGCTGTACTTCCCATCCAACCACTTTATTATAAAACTTTGTAAGGTTCGCAGCATTATTTACAGTAATATCAAACCAACCAATTGTACCAACAAGATTATTATTATCGCTCATAAAATTCTCAAATTAGTTAATAAATAAAAAATCATAAATGTTATGTTCATCAGATTTACTTTTTCCACCACCTATCCATTCTCCTGCTTGCTTTTCCACAGATCTGAATTCTCCGACACCTGCGCCACCATGATCATCCTGAGCTCCAACCAGGACTGAGATCTGTGACCTTGAGGTAATTACCCCCAGCAATTTCTTAGGCAGAGAGAAAGAAACAGTCTTTGAGTTAACACTCCCAAGCGGGTTTTTAATATCTGCAGGTTTAGGAAGATAAGCGGCAATAACTTTATTCTGTCCGTCTCTGATTTCGATACCACCACCAACGACTATTTTTTTATCAAAAGGGCGTTGCGGAGGAAGAGTATAGTTAGAATTAAGGAATACATCGCGAGAAATGGAGGTTTCGTTACCAATGCAAATTGCAGCAAAGGTCAGCTGGAAGCCATATTCGTTATGCCATCCAGGATTGTGAAGGTTATTAAATTTCAACTCGAAGAAGTAGTTATCTGCCTCTTCGCTTACTGAGATCGAGGTAATATCCAGAATACCTGATACAAATGCGGGATTTTTTGGATAAGAGTAAATTTCGTCTCCCACGGGATCGGAAGCTGAGAAGAGGGTTTTAAGATTTTGTGTGGGAGTTTTAATTTCTTCAAGACTAAGTAGTTTATATGAAGGTCCTTTCAGAGATTTTAGTTCAGGATTGAGATATGGGACTGCAAAATGAATTTCTTCATAGAGGCGCAGGTTTTCGACCGGATCAAGATAGAAATCAAATCCGTAGGTAGTAAGAGCTCCGTTTTTCTTAACCAATATTTCATTCCGATTACGTGAGTTTTCAGGAATTTCAATTGAGAGAAAATCACCTTGTTTGATGTTTACCTTAACCTGATAATTAGCTCCTGCTTTATTAATGAGGGCGGTACCGATATCGAGAGAATCAGTAATCCGGGTTCCAGTGACTAGAATTCTGTATATAAAATTTTGAAATTCATATTTTATTTTTACTTTATCATCAGCAATCCTTTGTGAGAACTCTACTTCTTTAAGTTTTTTAGGAAGAGACGGAATAAGGTAGAGTGCTTTGTTCGGGGCATCGGGTTTTACCCCAAGGTAGGAATTGAATATGGTCCTAAGATACTCGGCGAGGCTCCATGCCTGACTAAATGTTCCGCTAAGGTCAACATCCTTATTCCCCGCTTTGGGAAATGCATCTGTAAGTTCAGAGAGAGTTCCGACCGCTCCCCGATTCAATATTTGAGAAGTAAGATCGGAAGTTAAAACCCAAGCAGTATCCTGTAATGAGAAATTGCAAAGAGCTTCGACTACAGGACCAGTATTCCACAACCAAATGATTCCATTATGATATGCAGCATCTTTAACATAGTAAGGAGGATACTGATGAAAGGGGTGGAAATTATCATCTGATTGAGTCAGGGACAAAACCCCATAGGGGAAAACGAGATTACGCATGGCATTAGCCAGAATTTTAAGACGAAGAGAGTAATGAGGAATAAGGTCAGGGACATTCAGAGGAAAGAAAAGATTAGGTCTTAGCGAAGAGTCGGGAGAGTCATCAATTTTAAGGCGGTCATAGATAATATTTTGCTTAGAATCAATGAAGAATGAAGAGAAGTTGGATTTTACTTTTTCCAGAAGGTTCAAGACCTGTTTTTCAGTTCCAGAGTCGTTCATTAATTTTGCAAAATAAGCGGTATATTTTAACTGGAGATACCAAAGCGCCTGAATGTCGTTAGCCCGATTGCCACGAGGTGACCAGGGACCATTACCACCGACAGCATCCATCCAAGTATCGGCGTCACTATGAGTCAGAAAACCGTTTTTATCTGTAAAGTTTTTTACTGAGCCATCGAAAGCAATTCGAATATTTTCATATACTTCTTTTAAGAAAAGCGTATCAGCAGAATATTTAAAATAATTATAAGCTTGAATAACGAACCAAGGTGTTCCATCGGCTGTATTGTATATTGTTTCATTAAGAGTTATTCTATTGGGAATGCGGCCATACAATTTTTCTGAGGGATTATTATTCTGGTACCGGGCAAATGAGAGAAGGATTTCCCGGGCATCTTTATAATTACCGAGAATGAATGTGGCGCCCGGGAGAGATATAAAGGTATCTCTTCCCCAATAGTTGTTAAACCAAGGAAGTCCTGCAAAAATTCCTTTAGTTTGCTGAGTAGTAATAAGTGCATCAAGAGAAGCAACGGACCAAAGAATTGCCCGGTTAAAGTCTTCGTCGTTTGATTTAATTTCAACCGATTTAAGTAAATTTTCGATTCTATTCAGCTTGGAATTCAAGAGTTTCGAATAATCACGAACATGTGCAGAAGGAGAGAAATTTTCTTTTAAGACCCCGATTACAATAATAACTTCATCAGGAGATTCCGGTATTGTAAGAGAAAACCCTTCGTTACTTTTAGTAACAGAAAAGTTTTCAGTTCCCGCAGCGAGAAAAAGCTTTTCACCCGGAAAAATGCCGGAGATGTCTTTAACGTAGTAATTATTTTCTTTAGAAAAGTCAGCGCCAGCAGAAAATCCAGTAATCTCGAGCTGGAGAGAATTACCTTCCGCACCAGAGATTTTAATAAAAACTGCTTCAGTATTGTCCGGGAGGAAAAGTTCTTCAGAAAGATTATTGGAGTAGTTACGAACTATTTTATGGGGAAAAACAAGAGATTCGGAATTTTCACGAAGAACCTCGTTGTCATTCAGGAAGAGGCGGTAGTCATTAAATATTCTCTGTTCTTTATAAGTCCAGCCCATCCAACCGTCGTTGAAGAAGGAATTAGTAAGCCCATAGAATTGAGAGAAAGTCTTATTAGTGAAAGAGAATTCACGGATTTCACCCTTGACCCGGACGGCAATTTTTTCCGAAAGGAGAGATTCCGAGCCGTTAGAGCAGGAGACAATCAAAACGGGAATTAGCAGAAGAAGCCAAAGTTGTTTCATTATTATAAATTTTCCTAGTTGAAATGAATTATCATTCCAAATATAGAGGAAATCTATAAAATGAAAAAAATAAAGTTTCCCGAAACTTTAAAGGGGAAAAGACTCCCAGACAGGGATCAACAAGAAAAGTGGACTTGTGAGTTATCTAAGAGTCAACCCAAAAACGGTAACTATTCTTCTCTAGGCTTTGCTTCGTTAACGATTAAATTACGGCCTTTGAAGTTCTTACCATTCATACCCTCAATAGCCTTATCAGCTTCAGCTTTTTCTTCCATTTCAACAAAACCAAAACCACGAGATTTTTTTGTCTGTCGATCGGTGATAACTTTAGCTGAAACGACTTTACCATAGGGTTCAAATGCTGTTTTTAATTCAGCATCATTAGTAGACCAGGGAAGACTCCCAACGAACAATTTTGTACTCACAAAAACTAACCTTATATAAATTAAAAAAAAATGGCGTGAAACACCACCGTTAATTTAACCAAAAAGTAATAAAATGCAAAACAAAAAGAACATTTTTTTTAAAAAATAATGCAGTTAAGGGACAGAAATCAAAGGTTTTGAGACCAATTTTCGGATTTGTGCAGAAAAAAGTTACTTTGGTGATAAATTATGCTGACCATTTTTTTTGAAGTTTGAAGTAGAAGTAAGCCTTATTTGAGTCCAAGAGAATCCATTGCTGCCCGAATATCGGATATTCCATGGAGAGTTAAAGAAGAGTCCAAGTTCTTTTTATTAAGATTTTTTGAAGGGAGAAGGGCTTTAGTAAATCCGAGTTTTGAAGCTTCCTTTATTCTTTTATCAAGGTGACCAACGCTGCGAATTTCACCGCCTAGTCCGACTTCACCAAGGACGAGAGTGTTGAACTCAAGGGGAATATCTTTAAGGCTAGATGCGATTGCGCAACAAACTGCCAGATCCACAGAGGGCTCATCAATTTTTATTCCCCCAACGATATTAAGGAAAACATTAGCTGATGAAAGGCGTAGTGCACAGCGTTTCTCGAGGACAGCAAGAAGAATTGAAAGCCGGCGTTGATCAAAACCGTTGGTAACTCGCTGAGGATAACCATAGTTGCTTGGGGTAACAAGTGCCTGAACTTCGACGAGCAGAGGTCTTGTACCTTCAATGCATGAAGTAACAACCGAACCGGAGATAAGGGAGTTTCTTTCGGAGAGGAAGAGTTCACTAGGATTAATAACTTCTTCGAGTCCGAGTTCGGTCATTTCAAAAATACCGATTTCGTTAGTGTTGCCATAACGGTTTTTGTGTGCGCGAAGGATGCGATAGGAAGAAGAGGATTCACCTTCAAATTGAATAACGACATCTACGATATGCTCGAGGATTTTGGGACCTGCGATGATTCCTTCTTTGGTAACGTGACCAATGATGATAGCGGTAAAGTCAAGTTCTTTAGTTTTTTCCATCAGGAGTGCAGTGCATTCCCTGAGTTGAGTTACAGTACCGGGGGAATTATCGAAATCATTGTTATAAACTGTCTGGATTGAGTCGATAACTACGACGGCCGGTTTTTCTTTTTTTATTGTGTCTATTACGTGAAGGAGGTTATTTTCTGCCTGGATGAAGAGATTGTCAGATTTGATGCAGAGGCGATGAGCGCGGGCTTTAATCTGTTCAAGAGATTCCTCACCGGTGACATAGATTACTTTAGCTGAAATTTTTCCTGCGGCCTGAAGAACGAGGGTAGATTTACCAATTCCCGGGTCTCCACCAATAAGGACAAGGGAACCGTTTATTAGTCCACCACCAAGAACACGGTCAAATTCCTCGATTCCTGTTTTGATACGCTGTTCAGGTTCGGGAGAAACTTCTGAGAGAGTGTGGAGTGTTAGAGAAAACTCAGAATGAGGGGTTTTGCTTTTGCCTGTTTCGTATTGTTCTTCGACGAGGGTATTCCAATTCTGGCAGTCGGGACATTTACCGAGCCAACGTATGGATTCAAATCCACAATTTGAGCAGATATATTTAGTTTTAATTTTGGACATTTTGGTTTTTAAGTTCTTTTACGAGTTGAAGTAATTGGGGAAGAACATCACCTGATTTTCCTGAGATAAATTCATCTGCTTTGTAAGAAAGGTCGGTATGCTCAAGATTAATTTCGACAACGTATTTCCGGTTATTCTTTGCGATAAGGGGAATGTAAGCAGCCGGGAAAACTACGGCTGAAGTACCGATTGAGAAAAGGATGTCGCAATCAGCAGCAGTTTTTTCGGAGGCAGAGTATTGATCATCGGGAAGCATTTCTCCAAACCAGACAATATCAGGACGAATCAAGCCACCGCACTCGCACTTTGGGGATGAGGGAGAATCCTGAAAATTAATAAAGTCATAGCGTTTACGGCAATCAATACAGTAATTCTTTTCGATATTACCATGAAGTTCGTATACGGTTTTACTTCCAGCTCTTCTGTGGAGGTTATCCACATTCTGAGTGACAACTGTGACCTGGTTGAAGTAGTTTTCCAGTTCAGCGATTGCAAAGTGTCCGGGATTGGGTTGTGTTTTATGGACAATGTCGCGGCGGTACTGGTACCAGTCCCATACAAGTTTGGGGTTTTTAATAAAGGCACTGAATGAAGCGAGTTCTTCAGGTTTCATTTTATTCCAGATGCCATTAGTACCGCGGAAAGTGGGGATACCGCTTTCGGCGGAAATACCAGCGCCCGTGAAGAAAACGATTTTACGGGCGCTTTTTAGTTTGTCAATAAATTTCCCGGAAAAAGAATAGTTTTGCATTAGTTTAGTTTTTTCAATAATTCTTTAGATTCCTTAAGAAACTGAGCATCATCCTCATCGAGGACGGGGAGAGTTGGAATAATCTGAAGATGCTTTTTAGCAAGTTCTTCTTCGTCCTCTTCAATATAGGCTTTTGCAAGTTCAAGCTGGCTCATGCGGAAGTTAGGACGAAGTTCTACTGACTTTTTAAGATTAGCAATGGCTTTATCCATATCACCCCAGCCGAGACCGATTGGAAGGCGCACAAGATAGCTTTTTTCGCAAACTTTGAAGTGGGTTCTGCCAAGCACGTAGTAAGCGACTGAAAGGACTTCCTGACCGCCATTATTTAATTTAATTGCTTTTTCGCAGTCATCTTTGACCTTATTTACAAGTCCGACAGCAGTAAAGACACCTTTGAAAAGAGCGAGGCGACCATTAGCGATAGCACGGCGAAGGAGGGTTATGGTTTTATTTGGAGCTTCCCTGACTGCTTTTTCGGCATAATCGACAGCGAGTTGGTACTTTGCAAGCTGAGCCTCCTCCTGAGCATCGGTTGAAGAGGGCATATGTTCGGCGATATCAACATAGCTGCGACTAATCCTCCAGAGAATTTCAAAGTTTTTCGGTTCAAGTTTCTCCGCCTGAAGGAATTTTTCGAGAGCCTTTTCATTATTGAATTGTTTTGTGGCCAGATTATCACCTTCAGTAATTAGTTCCTGTACAGACTGCCCATAGACTGAACTTATGAGAACGAAAATAAAAAAGAATAAAACGGCAGATCTAATTAATTTAATCATTTTTTCACTCCTATAGAAAATAAGTAATTAGTTAGTAAAAATATAAATAAAAAAGGTTAATTTCAAATACAAACGGGATTAAGATTTGATCAAAGTCAGGATGGCTTTTGCATGGCTTTTGCACGGCTTTTGTACGGCTTTACCACGGCTTTACCACGGCTTTATAAGAATGGAGAAGTCATGTTAGGGGGTTTTTTATTAAAAAAGGGACAGGAAAGATTGAATTTAACAGGAGAGTTCAGATAATCGGGGAAAAAATTAGCAGGAGCGCTAAAAAATTTGGAAAGGGAACGGAGAGTAATTATTTGGAGAGGGAGTTCCAGCGCTCGGAGAGGGTTTGCCAAACCATTGGAATGGTAATCAGTTCCATTGCTTTAATGACTTCGTCATCTGAGTATGTGGGAAGAACTAGAGGAGATTTGATGTATCTGTGAATTTCACCGTAGGGACGCCAGTCCTCGGGAGCTGACGAGCCGAGAAGTGCGATAACGGGTTTGCGAATAGCGACGGCTATATTCATTGGTCCAGTGCAGTTCGTCAGAAAAAGCCGAGCATGGGTCAGCAATCCAGCCAAGTGGCCGATGGATTTGGTTTCGGGGGACAGGAGTGTATTTTTTCCAATTCCTTCAGCGACTGATTTTGCGAGGTCATGCTCTCCCCTGCCCCAAGTAATGAGTATCTCTGCATTTAGTTCCCTGACTGCCAATTTACCGATTTCGACAAACCTACCAGGGAGCCATGCTTTACGATAATTGCTTGCGCCGGGATGTATAATCAGAAGATTAGAAGGATTTATTGAATGGTGTTTCAGAATTTTCAAGCCATAGGCGATATCATTCTCAGAGATTGGCATATAAGGGACGGGATCTTTTACGGAGATGTTGAATCCTTTAATTATATCGAGGTTCCTATCAACTTCATGGTAGAGGGATTTGGGAGTAGTGACAGGGAAATTATAAAGTTTTTTAAGAGATTCGGGACCAGAGCCAACGCGATACCCGGCACCAGACATATAAGTAATTATTGCACATTCGTCGGAGGTCCATCTCAAATTCACCACGAGGTCATATTTTTGTTTACGGATTTTAAGAATCAAGCGGAGAAGTCCCAAAATGGATTTACCGAATTTCTGACGATCAATAAGTTCATCGTAGAGAAATCCAAAGGGAAGAATCTGATTCATGAGAGAATTTGAAAGAAGTGCAATATGAGCGTCAGGGAAAGCATCGCGAAGAGTGCGAATAGCGGAAGAAGCGGCGATCATATCCCCCAGGGCTCCCCACTTAATAATTAAAATTTTGTTAACTTTATTTTTTTTGAGTTTCATTTAATCAGACCTTAAGATATTCGCGGATTTTTTTCATGACGAAAGTGATTTCGATTCCATGCAAACTTCGCCGAGAAATGTCTTCTGCATTTATTATGCCTCTTTTACCGAGAACAACTAACTCTTTAGAGGGGTCATTGTAGAAATCCCAATAAGACGAAATATCATCGGGCATCAGGGTAATGACCGGGACACCCAAAGCAACGGATATATGGCGAATGGAAGTATCGTTGGAGATACAGAGCCGGGATCTCTTAATCAGGGCTCCGACAGTTTTAATTCCTAAAGTTTCCGTGGATATAACAGATTCGGGGAAGTTGGTTTTAAAGATTTCCACCATATCTTTTTCAGCAGGACCAAATGAGAAAATGAGTTTAACATTTGGAAGGTTCTGAATTTGTTTTGCAAGACTGATAAAGTTATCTGTTGACCAGCATCTGAGTCTGTCACTAGCACCAGGATGAATAACCAGACAGTTGGTTGATTGAGGCACTCCTGCCAGCAGTTGATTAGCAAGGAAGGAAGCCTCCTTAGTGATATAAAAAGACGTAGCCAAGGAATTAGGAATCCCACCAGCTGTTTGAGCTATTTTAAGATAGTAATCGAGATAACTAATGTTATTTTCAAGGACTGAGGCATGTTTGTTGAAGAGGAAGCTAAATTTTTGTTTTTCAACTCCAACACGAAGGGGTGCACCGGAAATGTAGCTCCATATGGAATATCTATCGCCCGGCTGGAGAGCAACTACAATATCATATTTTTGTTTACGAAGATAGAGAGCGAACTTAAATTCATAGAGGAGTTTTTTTAATAAGCCAAGTTTAGAAGCGTCTTTATTATAAGCAATAAAGGTTGTTATATCGGGATTTCCAGAGAGCACATTGTCAAAACCTTTGCGAAGCAGGAAGTGAATGTTGTAATCAGGATAAGCTTTCTTTAAGCTTCTGACAGCAGGAGTGGAGACAATGAGATCACCAATTAATTTAAGATTTATTACCAGTATTTTTCCGCGCATTCAAAAGAGTTGTTTTATTAAACATCCAAATTTAATGAAAAAAAAGATAAGAATAAGAATTTTTCTTTTGGAAATAAAAGATATATACCTTAGTTTTGAAGGTGTTTTTTAAAAATTTCCTAAATAATTAAGGTAAAATATGCTTGATGACTTAGATATTAAGATTCTTGAAATCCTTCAGGATAAGGGAAGAACGAAGCGTAGCGAGATTGCGGAGGCAATTGAGATGACCGCACCCACAGTAAGCGAACGGTTAAATAAGCTGGAGGACAAGGGAGTGATAACCGGGTATTATACTAAATTAGATAAAAAGAGATTCGGATATGATATCACCACATTCATCATGGTGCATATGGAAAGTTCGAAGCATTATAAAACACTATACGGCAAAGTAGAGAAGCATCCGAATATTCTGGAGTGTCACTCAATACTGGGAGAGGGTTCACACTTATTGAAAGTAATAGCAAAGAATACAGACGAACTTGAGAAAGTATTAGCGGAGATACAATCATGGCCAGACGTAAACAGCACAAGGTCGTTTTTTGTACTCTCCACATTGAAAGAAACAACAAAGATTAACATAAAATAAGAAAGGCAGCATGATGGCTAAAACAATTTCCCCAACTGAAGCAGCAGTTAAGTTTATAAAGGATAATCAAATCGAATTTGTGGATTTGAAGTTTATGGATTTTCCCGGACAATGGCAGCATTTAACAATACCAGTGGGGCATTTTTCAGAAGACTCCTTTCAACAAGGCTTTGGGTTTGACGGTTCATCAATAAGAGGTTGGAAATCAATAGATAAAAGTGACATGCTATTAGTACCAGATGCCGGGACAATGTTTTTGGATCCTTTTATACAAGCGCCAACAGTAAGTTTTGTATGTGACGTATTTGAACCGGCCACGAGAGAAAAATATGGAAGGTGTCCGAGAAATATTTTACAGAAAGCAGATGCCTATTTAAGGAGAACAGGGATTGCAGACACAGCATTTTTTGGACCGGAGGCGGAATTTTTTGTGTTTGACGATGTTAGATTTGATTCAACGGCCAACTCAAGTTTTTATTTTGTGGACTCCGTTGAAGGAAGATGGAACAGCGGAAGAGAGGAGAATCCGAATTTAGCATATAAGCCAAGAACGAAGGAGGGGTACTTTCCTGTTCCTCCTACAGACCAGTTAATGGATTTGAGAAATGAGATGGTAAGGAATTTAATAAGATGCGGAATTGAAGTTGAGGCACAGCATCATGAAGTGGCAAGCGGCGGACAGTGCGAAATTGACTTAAGGTTTCAACCAATGCTAAAGGCTGCAGATCAATTGTTATTGTTTAAGTATGTAGTAAAAAACACTGCAAGGATGAACAACAGAACTGTAACTTACATGCCAAAACCGATATTCGGAGATAATGGAAGCGGGATGCATGTTCATACGAGTTTATGGAAAAAAGGAAAACCTCTTTTCTATGGAGAGGGATATGCGGGATTAAGCGAAACGGCGTTATTCTTTATTGGGGGATTGCTGAAGCATGCCCCCTCGATACTAGCCTTTACGAATCCGACGACAAATTCATACAAGCGCCTTGTTCCGGGATATGAAGCTCCAGTAAATTTAGCCTATTCGCAGAGAAACAGAAGTGCTTCGATAAGAATCCCGATGTATTCGACAAGTCCAAAATCAAAGAGAGTGGAATTCAGGTGTCCAGATGCATCGGGAAATCCATATTTAGGATTTGCGGCGATATTAATGGCAGGGCTTGACGGAATAATAAACCAGATTGATCCGGGAGAACCGCTGGATAAAGACATATATGATATGCCGCCAGAGGAGCTAAAGGATGTTCCATCCACACCACCGAGTCTTGAAGAAGCATTGAAAGCTCTGCATAATGACAATGAATATTTATTAAAGGGGGAGGTTTTTACAGAGGACGTAATTGAAGCCTGGATAAAATACAAGATAGAAAAAGAAATAAAACCAATGGCTTTGCAGCCTCACCCATTTGAGTTTGGGCTATACTATGATTGCTAATAAATAAAGAGCATTAAAAATCCCCTCGAAACTGAGGGGATTTTTTTATGGTATGTTTGAACAAAAAAAATAAATTGTTATATTGCAAGAATGAGAAACAAGAGAAAAACTATTGATTACAATTGATTATCTACTCCTAATTGGTGCCGTACTAATATTAATAAGTATAGTAACGTCAAAAATTCTGGACAACATTGGAATACCAACTTTATTATTGTTTATAGGGGTTGGAATAATAGCGGGTTCGGAGGGGTTAGGGGGAATTGTATTTAACGATCCGGCTTTAGCACAATCAATTGGTATTGTGGCATTGCTTTTTATTCTTTTTTCAGGGGGGCTTGATACTGACTGGAGGGAATCAAAGGGGGTGTCTGCACCCGCCATGACATTAGCAACTGCCGGTGTTTTACTAACAGCTTTCATAGTTGCCGCATTTCTGACCATCGTTTTGGACACACCTTTTCTCTGGAGTCTATTAATCGCTTCCATCATTTCTTCGACAGATGCAGCTGCAGTATTTGCGGTTTTGAGGATGGGGAATATTAGTTTGAAGGGGAAACTGAAACCGCTAATCGAGTTGGAATCAGGGAGCAATGATCCAATGGCTGTATTTTTAACTATTGGAACAATTGAGTTGCTGATCAATCCAGAGAAAACGATATTATCCTCTGTTTTATTTTTTCTTCAGCAGATGGGTTTTGGAGCGATTGTTGGGTTAGCCGGGGGAAAACTGATGGTCTATTTCATAAACAAACTTAATTTTTCGTATGAGGGAATATATCCAGTTTTTGCATTATCCTTAGCAATAATAATATATTCATTAACAGCCGTAATAGGAGGAAGCGGATTTCTTGCGATATATATTGCCGGTTTAGTAATTGGCAATTCGCAATTAATACAGAAAAGAGCTTTAATAAGGTTTTTTGACGGATTAGCCGTACTGAGTCAGATTGCTATGTTTTTGACTTTGGGATTATTGGTATTTCCTTCAAATTTGATAAAAGTTTTAGGAGAAGGACTTTTATTAAGTGCAATACTGATAATAATTGCAAGACCAGTAAGTGTATTCATATCACTCGCATTTTTCAAGTATAATATAAGAGAAAAGGTATTGATTTCGTGGGTTGGATTGAGGGGTGCAGTGCCGATAGTGTTAGCAACTTTTCCATTACTTTACGGTATATCAAATTCGAACATGATATTTAACCTTGTATTTTTTGTGGTAATAACATCCTCACTGTTACAGGGTTGGTCATTAAATTTAGTTGCAAAATGGTTGGGATTATCTTTGCCATACGAAGCCAAGAAGAAGATGCAATTGGAATTCAGTAATGAAATGCAACGTGATACAGATATTATAGAGATAATTGTTCCAGAGAATTCGGAGATGAGGGGAAAACAGATAGTTGATTTAAACTTTCCAGAAGACAGCAGAATAATTTTAATAGTCCGGAATGATAAAAATATTGTTCCGAGCGGGGGTACATTAATAGAAGCAGGAGATATTTTGACAATTCTCATCAACAAGGAAAACAGCGCGGCGATTCACGATATAATTTCGGCGACAGAATAGTATATAAAAAGAAAAAGCCGGTTAAATACCGGCTTTTTTGTGGGCCCGGAAGGACTTGAACCTCCGACCCGCTGATTATGAGTCAGCTGCAGCCCATTTATTTGTAAAGACTTACAAAAAAAAGTACACTAAAATGATACCGGAATGTACAAAAACACTCTTTCAAAGAACCTAAAAAGAGAAAACCACCGGTATGAAAACTTTGGGGGACTCAATCCCAAAAATACCGATGGTTTCTCAATTAAAAACTTCTTTGTGTGAGTCCGTTTCAGTTTTCCACCCGCAAACATACAAAAAGAATTTGGGGAAGTCAAGTACCCTTTAATCTTAAAAGGATGACCCGCAGCAAATAATTTAACTTTCCGGCTTGCAGCCCTCTTTTACATATTCCACTATTCGGATAGTGTTTATTTCACCTATTTCAGGATTAACTTCTAACTCTGTCCGCTCCACATAACCCCGTTTTTTACCTTTACATTTAAGAAAAAATATAATTGCTGTTAAATTTCCGGCTTCAATTTGTTCTATGAGTTTTGACTCCGCAAAATCCAAAACCTCGTCCGCTTTGTTTTCAATTAGCTCATTTATTTCAGGGTGTTTTTTGCAAATTTCATAAAATGTAGTCCTGGATATTTGCAGGTTTTGATAAATTTCCCTTTTGATTCCTGAACTTTTTTCAATAGCATTTTTAACCGTTGTTAGATTCGGTCTTTTTTTATTGGTTCGTTTAAGTTCTTTTTGCATTTTTGCCTCTTGTGGTTTTATGGTTAAGAATATTATTTAATTTGCCAAATTTCGCACACGTGCGGGGGTACGTGCCCTCTTCTCCGTTTACTTGATACTTTATACCCCCCTGAAATTAAAACGTTCTTAAACCGCTCTATAATCATTTCTTTACTCAAATAGGTTTGTTTGTGGATTGTAATTTGTCAAAAGGATTTCCGTCCTCCGGTTCTTTAGGTTTACTCTTTCCCTTATTAAGTTTATTATTAGCTTGCTTTCCGTTGCTATCTGGATAACCTCCGGCGAGTCAAATTCCGATACCGCAAAC